>JAPLEO010000140.1 GCA_026391125.1 Bacteroidota bacterium | reverse complement strand
CTTGCCATACTATAAAGACACAAAAAACAACCCATTTATTGTATCTAATTCCACCAATTTTTATTCACCTTCTTTGTGCATAAAACAACTCTAAAAACTATTTTACATAAAAAAGAGGCTGCCCCTTTTGAGACAGCCTCTGCGTTATTAGACAGGCATCTTCCCAAAAGAAAAACCTCGGCTAACCGAGGTTTAAAATATCATTGTAGCGAAACGATTGATACTCCATTTTTCACTTTTATCTTTTATCTTTTCACTTCTTCTTCCACTCCTCTCTTCACTCTTATCTATTATCTTTTATCTTCTTCCTAATTGCCGTACACACTTAAGAACTTAATCCGCATAATCTTCAGCTGCTCCCAAGAGTAGTCATTATCACTCAGCTCCTGCCGCGCTATGTCAAGTGAAGAAGTCTGACAACTTTTGAAATATTCAATGATGTCTTCTTGATCGTATTCGTCGAGCCACTCGTCGATGGCGTAATCTAGATTCAGTCTGGTGCCACTCGCTGCGATGGTTTCCATTTCTTCTAATAACTCATCGAGTTTGAGGCTCTTGTTTTTGGCGATGGTTTCGAGTGGGATTTTTTTATCAACGTTTTGAATGATATAAATTTTGTTATTGCCTTTGTTCGCCACACTGCGCATTACAAAATCGTCGGGCTTTTCAATGTCGTTTTCTTCCACATATTTTGCGATCATTTCAACAAAGGGCTTACCGTATTTAATGGCTTTCCCCTTGCTCACACCCTGACATTTTTCCAACTCCTCTAAACTGGTTGGGTAAAGTGTGGCCATGTCTTGCAAACTATTCTCCAAGAAAACAACAAATGGAGGAAGGCTTTTTTTCTTGGCTTCTTTTTGGCGAAGCTCTTTCAGCATTTCAAATAATTTTTCATCAGTAGCAGCTCCAGATTGAGAGGCGTTTTCTCCCTCATCATCATCAGCATTGGCTTCTTCAAATAAATTATTCAATACAATTTTGAACGACGCAGGTTTCTTCAAAAACTTTTCGCCTTTCTCTGTGACCTTTAATAAACCGTATTCTTCAATGTCTTTACTCAGCAAATTTTCTAATAACATCTGACGAACCAAGCTACTCCACAAATGATATTCCTTATCTGCACCTGCACCAAATACTGGTAGTGCATCATGGCGGAACATACTGATCTGTGGGGTTAGTTTACCCATCACCACATTCACCACATAATCTGTCACAAACCTTTCATCTAGCGCTTTTACGGCTTGCAATATTTTTACAACGTCTTCTTTTGCTTCGATCTTTTCTTTTGGATTCAAGCAGTTGTCGCAGTTGCCACAGTTCTTGTTTTCCCAGTCTTCTCCAAAATAGTGAAGCAAAACTTTTCTTCTGCAAACAGCTGTTTCAGCATAAGCTACTGTTTCATCGATCAACTGTGCACCTACTTCACGTTCGCTAAGTGGTTTGTCGCGCAGAAAATGTTCGAGCTTAGAAACATCTTTATGTGAATAGTATAAAACACATAATCCTTCCATGCCATCTCTACCGGCGCGACCAGTTTCTTGGTAATAATTTTCAATCGATTTGGGAATGTTGAAGTGTATTACAAAACGAATATCCGGTTTATCAATTCCCATTCCGAATGCTATTGTAGCAACGATCACCTGCACATCTTCATTTAAAAATTGATCCTGACGCTCGGCTCTTAATTTTTGATCAAGGCCAGCGTGATATGCCACAGCTTTTATACTATTCGCAACTAATAACTCAGCTAATTCTTCCGTAGTTTTTCTATTGAGTGTATAAATGATCCCACTCTTTCCTTTATGGCCGCTGATAAACTTAACAATACTCTTTACCGTTTGATCTTTCTTGATCTTTGGTTGGATCTCGTAATAAAGGTTAGCTCTATTAAATGAAGAAATGTAAATATTTGGATTTCTGAGTCCGAGATTTTTTACAATATCACTTTGTACTTTGGGAGTAGCTGTTGCAGTTAATGCAACAACAGGAATATCCGGGTTAATAATTTCCATCATTTCGCGAAGCCTGCGATACTCTGGACGAAAATCATGGCCCCATTCCGAAATACAGTGTGCTTCATCAACAGCGAAGAATGAAATCTTGAGGTCGCTAAAGAATTCTAAGTTTTCTTGTTTGGTTAAAGTTTCTGGTGCAACATATAAGAGCTTGGTCATTCCAGAAAGCAGGTCATCTTTTACTGCTTTGATCTGTCCCTTATTCAATGATGAATTTAAAAAGTGTGCCACATCATCTTTCTCGCTATAGCCACGCACCAGATCAACCTGATTTTTCATGAGCGCGATCAATGGAGAAACGACGATTGCGCATCCTTCCATCATCATCGCAGGTAATTGGTAGCACAAGCTTTTGCCGCCACCTGTGGGCATGATCACAAATGTGTCTTGTCCGTTTAGTAAACTATTGATCGATTTTTCCTGTGTGCCCTTAAATTCTCTAAAACCAAAATATTTTTCAAGTCCTGCATAGATGTCATAAATATGCTCGGTGGTAATAGTAGCACTATTGTCTTTTCTTGGAGTTCTTTTTTTACTTACAGAAGCGGCCGGTTTCGTGCCCGCTTTTTTTGTTGTCGTAGCCATGGATCTATATCTATTTTCATCCATTTTTGGGTGGATGGTAACAATTAATAAAAGTTAAATCTTTTTTCCCGAACTCCCTAGTTAAAAGTATAATCGGCTGATTATTAGAGAAGTTCACGTAATTAGGCAGGTATATCGCTGCCTTTTTCAGGGAAAATCCCTTAAAAAAGGCTAACGAAGTTAACGAACTAAGTTTTGAATGGAAAGTCTAAGCTGTTAAAGTTTACCTTTGCCGTGATGAATTCATCTATCCAACAAACAGCGCTGCGAACCATTGAACTTGAAGCACAATCTGTTGCAGGTCTGGCCGCATTTATCAACCCCGATTTCGAAAAAGCCATACACGCCATTCATGCCGCAAAAGGCAGATTGGTGATTAGCGGAATCGGCAAAAGTGCCATCGTAGCTCAAAAAATTGTGGCAACCCTCAATTCAACGGGTACCCCCTCCCTTTTTATGCATGCTGCCGATGCCATTCATGGCGATCTGGGTATGATTCAGGAGGAAGACGTGGTGCTACTGATTAGTAAAAGCGGAGAAAGTCCGGAAATCAAAGTCTTGGTTCCCCTCATCCAGAATTTTGGGAACATTTTGATCGGAATGGTTGGAAATGCCGATAGCTTTTTGGCAAATCAGGCATCCATTGTGTTGAATACCACTGTAAGTAAAGAAGCTTGTCCAAATAATCTTGCCCCAACAAGCAGTACCACGGTTCAAATGGTGATGGGCGATATCATTGCGGTTTGCTTGATGGAACTGAATGGATTTAGTGGAAGAGATTTTGCAAAATATCATCCAGGTGGAAATCTTGGAAAACGTTTATACCTCAGAGTAGAAGATCTTAGCAAACATAACGCGCAACCAAAAGTTTTGGCAACTGCTAGTTTGAAAGAAGTAATTGTAGAGATCACCGAAAAACGATTGGGGTTAACTGCTGTAGTAAATGAAAAGAATGAAATCATTGGAATCATTACTGATGGCGACTTAAGAAGAATGCTCGAAAAAACTAATCTGATAGAAAATATTAAAGCGGCTGATATTTTATCAAAGCATCCAAAGACTGTTGGCAAAGATGTATTAGCCGTTGAAGCACTAAACACATTAAGAGAAAATGACATTAGTGCATTGTTAGTGGCCGAAAACAATCATTATATTGGCGTACTTCATCTTCATGATTTAGTAAGAGAGGGAATTGTATAACGATACAATATCTAGTTGTAAAATATCGTTTACTATTAGCACTTAAATTCATTAAAAATCTCACAAACAGACAAATCCCTTCTCAGCATGAATAAACATCATTATGTAGCGATTATGGCAGGTGGCATTGGAAGTAGATTCTGGCCTAAAAGCAGAACTAGTTATCCAAAGCAGTTTTTAGACATTTTAAATACGGGAAAATCTTTGATTCGTTGGACCTACGAGCGTTATGCAGCATTTATTCCAAACGAAAATATTTACATTGTTACTTCTGATGAATATGTATCGATCGTTCATGAGCAATTACCAGAATTACCAATTGAAAATATTCTTGCAGAACCAAGTAGAAAAAATACGGCTCCTTGTGTTGCATATATTTCTTATAAATTATTACAGAAAGATCCTGAAGCAGCTTTAATTGTTGCGCCTAGTGATCATATGATTTTAGATACTGATGCATTTAGAAGTATTACATCTAAAGCTTTAGATTTTGTAACACAGATCAAATCATTAGTTACTTTAGGTATCAAACCAACGCATCCAAATACTGGCTATGGTTATATACAGCATGAAGCATTGGCTGCTGGTGAAGGAATCTATAAAGTAAAAACATTTACTGAGAAGCCAAATTTAGAATTGGCAAAAACGTTTTTATCAAGTGGCGATTTCTTATGGAACGCGGGCATTTTTGTTTGGCAAGTGAAGAATGTAATGAAAGCATTCGAAAAGTATCAGCCAGAAATGTATGAGCTGTTTGACAACGAAAAAGAAAGCTTCAATACGGCAAATGAGAAAGACGCGATCAATCGCATCTATCCACTTTGCACTAACGTTTCTATCGATTTTGCTATCATGGAAAAAGCGGATAATGTATTTGTAATTCCATCTTCTTTTGGATGGAGCGATCTTGGAACATGGAACAGTGCTTACGATAATCTGGATAAAGACTATCTTGGCAATGCAGTTGCAAGTGAAAATGTAATTGTTATTGATGCAACAAGGTGTATGGTTTCTGCACCACACGATAAATTAGTTCTGATTCAGGGTATCGATGATTGTATTATTGTTGACACTAAAGATGTGTTGATGATTTGCAAAAAAGAAAAAGAACAAGCCATCAAAGAATATGTTGCTGAAGTAAAAAGAAATAAGGGCGATAGATATTTATAGCTAATCCTTTACGCATGCAATCATCAAGAACAGTAATAACAGGAACAGGAAGTTATATTCCGCCTCACATTAAAACTAACCGCGACTTTACTGCCGCTGTGTTTTATGGCGAAGATCACAAACCGCTGTCAACACCCGCAGAAGAAATCGTAGAGAAGTTCAAAGACATTACTGGTATTGAAGAGCGTAGGTATGCCGATTATGAATTCAAGTCGTCTGATATGGCCATCATCGCATCTCGAATTGCGATTGAAGACGCAGGTGTTGATCCTGAAACAATTGATCAGATCATCTTCGCCCACAATTTCGGCGACATTGTAAAAGATAGTATTCAAACAGATGTATTGCCAGCATTGGCATCAAGAGTTAAACACGGGCTGGGCATTAGAAACCCTGCCTGTGTTGCTTATGATATTTTATTTGGTTGCCCGGGTTGGATTCAGGGCGTGATTCAAGGTCATGCATTTATTACCGCTGGCATTGCAAAAAAGTGTTTGGTCATTGGATCAGAAACACTGAGCAGAGTGATTGATTTGCACGACCGCGATTGTATGATCTTTAGCGATGGTGCAGGTGCCTGTATCATTGAAACTAAAGATGCTACTGAAACTACTAGTGGAATTATTGCAACGAGTGTTCAGAGTCATTGCGTGGATGAAGCTTACTATTTAACAATGGGCAAATCTTATCTTCCTGATGCAGATCCCAATGTTCGATATATGAAGATGAAGGGTAGAAAGGTGTATGAATATGCGATTAAACACGTACCCATGGCCATGAAAGATTGCTTAGACAAAGCTGGTCTTCAAGTTACCGATGTCAAGAAGTACTTTTTGCATCAGGCAAATGAAAAAATGGATGAAGGATTTGTAAAAGCCTTGTATCGATTATATGGTTTGAAAGAAGTTCCCCATCATATCATGCCAATGAGTATTCATAAATTGGGGAATAGTTCTGTAGCAACCATTCCAACTTTATACGATCTGGTAAAAAGAAATCTACTGCACGATCATACAATTGCCAAAGGCGATATAGTCATGTTCGCTTCAGTTGGGGCCGGAATGAATATCAATGCTTTTTTATACCGAGTGTAATTAATATCCCCTTACATTTTTTCCTTCCATATAATTCAAGAAGGCTTTGTTCACTACTTTATTACCTCCTGGTGTAGGATAATTTCCTGTAAAGTACCAGTCGCCAGTATTAGTAGGACAACTATCGTGCAAGTCTTCAATTGTTTGATAGATCACTTGAACATCAATTTCAACATCTTTGGGTGTGATCAATTGTGCAATTTTATCGGAAATTTCTTGCGTAGTAAATGGTTTGTAAATAGAGCGAACTACATTCTTAGTATGCAATTGATTGTTGCGTTGTAATTCCTTGATTTCGTCGAGAGCTTCCGTTAACAAGTGCTCCATGTCTTTGTCTTTCAACAAAGCAACAGCAGCTTTGAATGCAATAAAATCGCCCAGCTTACTCATATCAATTCCATAACAATCTGGGTATCTAATCTGAGGTGCAGAAGAAACAACAATTACTTTTTTCGGTCCGAGGCGAGACAACATGCGAATGATACTTTCTTTTAAAGTAGTACCTCTCACAATACTATCATCGATCACCACTAAGGTGTCCTCTCCTCTTCTTACGGTACCATAAGTGATATCGTATACGTGTTGCACCATTTCGTTTCTGTTGGCATCTTCTGTAATGAATGTGCGCAATTTCACGTCTTTGATCGCAATTTTTTCTTGGCGAATTTTTCTGTTCACCATTTCTTCTAATTTCTCAGGAGAAAAATCGTTACCCCAACTAAGAATACGATCTACCTTGATTTTGTTCAGGTATTCTTCCATTCCTTTCACCAAACCATAGAATGCAACTTCGGCTGTATTAGGTATATAAGAGAAGATGGTATTTTTTAAATCGTAGTTGATACTTTCGAGAACAGTTTTGCTTAGGTGGTGACCTAATGCAATTCTTTCGCGATAAATTTTTTCGTCACTACCTCTGCTAAAATAAATTCTTTCAAAACTACAAGCACGTCTTTCTTTGGGTTCAAGGATCTGAACCACACTATAATTTCCGTGATCATCTACAATCAATGCTGAGCCTGGCATCAATTCCATGACTTCATTTTCAGCAACGTTGAAAGTAGTTCTGATCGCAGCTCTTTCACTTGCAGCAACAATCACTTCCCCATCAATATAATAATAGGCAGGACGGATGCCGTGCGCGTCGCGCATAACAAAACTGTAGCCATTGCCCAATAAACATCCAATGGTATATCCACCATCAAAAAGTGGAGTGGCTTTCTTCAAAACTTTTACGATGTCGGCTGCATTCGGACTCAGCTCATCTTCTTTCGCCAAAAAATGGTGAATCACTTCCATCATCGCAGCGAGGTCGCTTTGCTTTTGAAAATCACCCGGACTCATATTGATCAAATCAAATAACTCATCGGTATTCACCAAATTAAAATTGCCCGCTAATGCTATGTTTTTACCAGGCATCAGATCGCGCTTAATAAACGGGTGACAAAACTCGACATTGTTTTTGCCCTGTGTACCATATCGTAAATGGCCAAGTAAGAGTTCACCCAAAAAAGGCAAGTGCCCTTTCATTAAACCTGGGTGTTCTTTAATATCTGGTTGGTATTTTTCTAGTTCGGCAACTTCCTGACCAATTTTGAAGAAAAGGTCGGCAATTGGTTGGGGAGCATTACTCCTCATTCTATAAAGGAAGGGGTTTCCGGGTTCTGTATTGAGTTTTACGGAAGCAAAACCAGCGCCATCTTGTCCGCGGTTGTGCTGTTTTTCCATCAACAGGTAGAGCTTACTAAGCCCATAGGTTACAGAACCATGCTGTTGTAGATAATAGGAAAACGGTTTTCTTAGGCGGATGTAGGCTAGCCCACATTCATGTTTGATATCGTCGCTCATGGATGTTTATTAAAAGAAAGTGGCGAAGTTACAACTCCGCCACATTTTATTCTAGTTAATTATAAACAGTTATCGACTCTGGCTTCAAGGTTTCCGCCAACCAGAGAAACTCATTCAAGAATACATCTACCATTTTCTGGAAGTTTTCATCCAATAATTCGCCAGCTGGGGTGAATTTCTTGTCCACAAAAGGCGTCACCAACATATAAGGAGATGCAATTCCGAACAAAGCAGGTACTAATAATAGTAACTGTTGACTTGCACGCATGCCACCCATTCCACCTACAGATGCAGGGGCAAGCCCAAATACTTTGTGGCTTTGTTTAGGAAAATGGTCTAATAAGTTTTGCAAAGCTGGTGAATAACTGCCATTATATTCTGGTGTAACCAATATATAAGCATCTGCAGCAAACATCTGTTCTGCTAAGGGTTTAAATTGATCAGGTGTTTTTTCAACTGAAGAAAACCCGTCTTGCAAAAGCGGTAGATTCCAGTCACGCACATCAATTATATTAATATCATGTGTTGTTTTTGCAGTCAGTTGATTTTTTAAAAACAATGCAAGGCGGTGGGTTACACTAGCCTTCCTCGGACTTCCTGCGATAATCGCAATATTCATGTTCACAATTTTTTATACTTCAATAACAATCAAATTGTATTTGAGTTCGAAGAACCCAAATACAATTGTTCATTCCGTGCAAAAATACCTCATTAATTCACTCGAAATTAGAAAGATTATGCTTGTTTGATCATTTGAACGCTCAAGTGCAATTTCACTTCGTCGCTCACCACTACTCCACCAGCTTCAGTTACAGCGCTCCAGATTAAACCAAATTCTGAACGATTAAACTTACCAGCAATTTCAAAACCAGATTTTACTTGACCATAAGGATCAGTTGCAGTTCCACCGTATTCAACAGGGAATGAAACTGATTTAGTAATATCACGAATGGTTAAATCGCCAGTTAATGTGTATTCAGAACCACCATTATTGGTGAATGATGTTGATTTAAAATTAAGTGTAGGAAATTTTTCTGCAGAGAAAAAGTCATCACTCTTCAAATGACCATCTCTTTGTTCGCTATTAGTAGAGATGCTATTTACATCTGCTTCAAAACTAATTTTTGCATCGCTGAAATCAGCTGCTTCAGATTCCAAGGTAGCGTCGAATTTGGTAAAGCTACCAGTAACATTTGTGATCATTAAGTGTTTTACCTTAAAAGTAATTTCACTGTGTGCGCCATCGATTTTGTAACTTGACATATTGCTTGTTTTAATGATAATAATATACTTAGATGTTTGCCCCAGCTTGAAAGCTGGGGTTAACGTATTTCATTTGAATTTTTTCACTCTTCGATAAGAACCCCCATCTTCCCCAACTGGTAATCCCGCATCGCTTCCATGATCTCAGTTTGTGTATTCATCACGAACGGACCATGAGATGCCAAAGGCTCATTGAGTGGTTCACCTGTGCCCATGAAAAAATGAGTGTCTGCAAGGGCTTCGATTGCAATACCTGTTCCATCTTGGTTAAAGCTTGCTACATATTTTGCATCAACTACTGCATCGCCAACAACTTGCAATTGACCATCCATGATATAGATGAATGCATTATGCGTTTCGGGAATGGTAAATAAATATGTAGCACCCTTCTTCATGTTGATGGTAAATGTGTTTACATCAGATAAAGTATGGATTGGACCTTTTACGGTTTCTAAATTTCCTGCGATGATATTTATTTGTGTTAAACCATCTTCAGAAATAATTTTTGGTGTTTCATCAGCTGTTAATGGCTGATAAGATGGTTGGTCCATTTTATTTTTAGCAGGTGTGTTTACCCATAATTGAATCAGTTCTTGAACGCCACCAATGTCATGAATATCTGCAGGTGGTCTTTCGCTATGGATCATCCCCATACCAGCATTCATCCATTGAGTACCACCAGCATACACAACATTATTATTGCCCCTGCTATCGCGATGGTGCACGCCTCCTTTGAATATAAAACTCACTGGCGAAAACCCACGGTGTGGATGCGGACCAACACCAGCTTGTAACACTGGCTTATGTGATGGAACTTTTACTTCCGCGTGATGTAAAAGAAGAAATGGATCTATTTGTTCCGCTTTATGCGATGGAAACGGTTGCCTAATTGGAAAGCCTCCCATATCCATGGGTGTTCCGTATAATATTGATTTGATTGTTCTATTAGTTAGCATACAATTGCTTTTATAATTATGATAGTTGCATAGGAATATCGATCAACAAAAACGCAGCATCTGTTGATGCGGTAATGTGTAAGGTATCTGTGTCCCATATACCCAGTCCATCTCTTGCTTCTAGTGGTTGATCATTAATTAAAATATTACCAGAAAGTACAAATGCATAAACACCATTACCCGTTTTTTTGATCTGATAATCTGTTTTAAAATCTTTGGAAAAATTTCCAAGAGAGAACCATGCATCCTGGTTAATAAAAATGGCGTCTTGATTATCCGGTGCAACTACGTTTAAGATCTGGTTGATCCTGTCTTGCGGTAAAAAAGATTTTTGCTCGTAGCTTGGCGTAATGTCCTTTAGTTTAGGAAATACCCAGATCTGTAAGAACTTAACTTCTTTGTCTTTGTTGGCATTCATTTCACTGTGAGCAATGCCACTACCAGCACTCATGATTTGTACATCGTGTTCGCGAATGATCTCGTTTCTTCCAGTACTATCTTGGTGATGAAGATCGCCTGACAATGGAATAGAAACAATTTCCATATTATCGTGTGGGTGTTTGCCAAAACCCATACCAGCACTAACCGTATCATCATTCAATACACGCAACGCTCCGAAATGTATTCTTTCAGGATTATTATAGGCACCAAAACTAAAAGTGTGGTAACTATTTAACCAACCGAAATTGGCGTGACCTCTTGTTGCTGCTTTATGTAAGACTGTCTTCATGTTTTTTAATTTATATGTATATACATGTATTAGTTTAAAAAAAATCTACTCTTCTAGGCTTCTCATTTTTTCAAGTAACTTATTCAACTGTGCTGACTCAGTTTCATTAAGCACTGATAAAGTTTCCATGTTCTGATCTATTGATTTTGTGCTGGCTTCTAATAATAATATTCCTGACTGTGTTAATGTAATCACGGTTTCCCTTTTGTCGAATTGTGAAGTAGTTCTTTTAACCAGTTTCTTAATTTCTAATCGGTCTACAATCCTTGGCACATTCGAATTCTTCTCAATCATTCTGCAGGCAATATCTCTCACACAAATTTGTTCTGGGTATTTACCCTTTAAGATTCTGAGCACATTATATTGTTCGTGTGTTAACCCAAATTCCTTTAACCCCTTGCTCATGCTCGTCTTTAACCACCAAGCCGTATATAAAACATTCAACGCTGCTTTCTGAGTTTCGTTCTTGAATTTATTACTTTGTATGGCTTGTTCTAACTTCACAACACAAATGTATGTATGTACATCTAATTTGCCAAATTTAATTTCTTTTTAATTTGAACTAGGCTTCGAATATTGGTAGATTTATGAAAATAACTAATATGAATCGCCTAATCCCAATTTCATTAGCCCTGTTCATTTGCTTCCAAATCAATGCGCAAACTGATACTAGTTTTTACCATACCGTAAGTAAGGGGAAAATAAAGGGAACTGAAAAGAAATGGAAAACTGGCACTAATGAATATCAATACAGTTATTGGTTTAACGACAGGGGAAGAGGCGATAGCATTCAGTCAACCATTCGCATCAACGAAACAGGCTCAATTAATTTCATTGCAACAAAAGGGGTTGACTATTTTAAAAGTCCCTACACAGAAAACTTTAGTATTATAGCTGACTCATTAGTATGGAGTATCAACGGTGATAGAAAAACAAAAAAATTAGGTACTCAGTTTTATTCTCCAAATAATCCTCCCTCTTCCGTCGAGTTTTTGATAAAATGGTTATCAAAGCAACCTGGCATGAAGGGCGATAATGTTCCGGAAGGAACCATTCATATGGATCAGCCTATTGCAAAAACGATTCATTACAAAAATCAATCTATCAAACTAAAATTGATCGCTTTATATTTTGATCCTAGTCCCACCCCATTTTATATATGGACCACAGAAAGTCTAGACTATTTCGGTTCCGTTTCTGAATGGACTTCTACCATTAAAGAAGGCTATGAAAATTGGACCGACTCATTAATGGTTCATCAGCTCATTGCCAGTGCCCCTTTTTATCAAAAACAAATCGATGAGAATTCAAATAAGCTGGCTTTAAAAATAACCATCACCCATGCCAATCTATTTAATTCTGAAAAAGCTACAGTTGAAAAAAATAAATCGATCGATATACAAGATGGTAAGATCAAAGCAATTTATGCTTCTACCTCTAATTCAGGTTTTAAAGCAGATACAGTAATTGATGCCAAGGGAAAGTTTCTCATGCCCGGACTTTGGGATATGCATGGACACTATTCGAAAGATGAGGGTATCAAATATTTATCGGGCGGAGTAACACATTTAAGAGATTTAGGAAACGATAAAATTCTATTGCAGTATAAAAAGCAGATCGATGAGAACCAGATCATGGCGCCGGAGATCAGTTATATGATGGGGTTTATAGATAAGGAAGACCCGTTCGAAGGACCAACAGGTACAATGATCAATTCAGTTGAGGAGGGCATGAAAGGAATTGATGAATATCACAAATTGGGATACAAAGCCATCAAATTTTACAGTGCGATGAAACCAGAATGGATCGCACCATTAACTGCACATGCACATCAATTGGGTATGCGCATCTGTGGTCATATTCCAGCCTTCATGACGGCTGAGCAGGCCATCAAAGCGGGTTACGACGAAATAACCCATATGAATTTTATCCTTCTAAATTTTCAAGGCGATACCATTGATACAAGAACGCCAGCGAGATTTAGATTGGTAGGTGAAAGAGGTGGAAATTTAGACCTCTCAAGTAAAGCGGTTAAAGATTTTGTGAAACTAATGAAGGATAAAAAAATTGCACTTGATCCAACAATGAGTGTTTGGCAAGGTATGTTTGATGAATTCAAAGGTGATACATCGCATGTTATAAAACCGATCATTAACTGGATCCCCGACGAATGGCTGCAAAATATTACTATCCAAACACCATTCGGCTCAGATGAAAACAAACCAGCTTATAAAGCAAGCTTTGCAAAAATGATGGGGTTATTGAAAATACTTTATGACAATGGAATTCTGCTAGTTGCAGGAACAGACGGCGGTGAAGCATTTGCACTACATAATGAACTTGCTTTATATGTACAAGCAGGTATCCCTAGTATCCAAGTTCTAAAAATAGCCACTTATAATTCAGCTCTTGCCTGCAATCTTGAAAAAACAGCCGGTAGTATCAAAACAGAAAATCTTGCTGATCTGATACTGATCGACGGAGACCCATCAATCAATATCAGCGATATCAGAAGAGTAGAATTGGTGATCAAGAATAAAAGAATGTATCAACCAAAAAAACTAATGGCAGCACAGGGGATGAAATACTACTATTAATTATTTAATTCACCATATAATTGGTTTAATTGCACCTAATAAGATTTAAATGATATCTGCTAGGCATGAAATATTTATGGAAGTTGCAAGCAAACTCAGTTTCTCAAAAGCTAGTGAGTCATTATTTATAAGTCAGCCTGCAATTAGCAAACACATCAAAAGTCTTGAATCGCTCTATAAAACTGCGCTATTTGAACGTTCTGGTCATACAATAAGTTTAACGTCAGAAGGCCAAATGCTTTACCAGAAATTAAAAGAGGTCAAAAAAATTCAAAACCAATTTGAATTCGATATCAGTATTTTAAAAAATAAGATTAATGCAAAAGGACAACTAAAACTAGGTGCTAGTACTACAGTAGCACTTTATATCTTACCGAAAATTTTGTCTTCTTTTCACCAACAATACCCAGCGGTTAAAATCAGCCTACTTAATAGAAATACGGATACTATTGTACAGGCATTGATCAATCAAGATATTGATATAGGCATTGTTGAAGGGAAGAAAAAAAATTCTTCGATCGTATACAAGCCTTTTATGCAAGACGAAGTTGTTGCAGTATGTAGTGCCAATAGTTATATAGCCAAAAAGAAGTCGATCTCTGTAAAAGAAATTTTAAATTATCAAGTTGTACTTCGCGAACAAGGTTCGGGTACCCTTGCTGCCTTAAAATACAATCTCGAAAAAAAAGGAATCAAACTTTCTGCACTTGATGTTACTGTTCGCTTAAGTGGCACAGAAGCACTCAAGAATTTTTTAAGAGAAGATGATTGCTTAGGATTTTTACCCAAAGGTTCGATACGCAAAGAATTAAAAGATGGAGATTTAGTAATCATTAAAATCGAAGACTTTGAAATTGTAAGAGATTTCTTTTTTATTCAAAGGCATGGCTCAGAAAATACTGATTTAAACAAACTATTTATTAAGATGTGCTCTGAATCGTTATAACTTTTTATTATGGACTATAATTAATTAGACTCACTGAGTTATAACTGTATGGGTATTTTTGTTTGATGGAGAATTCAATATCTATCTCATCTCTTGTTTCAGATCTTACATGCTCTAATTGTCATAAAAGCTATTCTTTATTTGAAGAACAGACTTATGCAAGTTGTTGTAACAAGCCATTATTGGTTAATTACCATTTGGAAGAACACATTCTTCAAGAAGAAATAATTGGCCAAGAGCAAAGTATTTGGCGTTATGCTGCAGTCTTACCAGTATTGGATCCAATTAATCAAATTAGTCTGGGAGAAGGATCTACACCATTGTTTAATCTACAAAAATTAGCCAGTCGCTATGGCTTTAATAAAATTTATCTAAAAGATGAATCTCAAAATCCTACTGGATCATTTAAAGCAAGAGGCTTAAGCGTAGCCATTTCAAAAGCGAAAGAATTTAATAGATCAAAATGTATTGTTCCAACAGCAGGAAATGCAGGTGGCGCAATGGCTGCCTATTGTGCAAAAGCAGGAATGGAAGCCACGGTTGTAATGCCAGTAAAAACACCCTCAATATTTAAAGAAGAGTGTAGGTTGTATGGTGCAAATTTGATTTTGGTGGATGGGTTAATTAACGATTGCGCCAAAAAAGTGGCAGAATTAAATCGTGACCATGATTTCTTTGATGTTTCTACACTTAAAGAGCCTTATAGAATTGAAGGAAAAAAAACAATGGGATATGAAATTGCAGAGCAATTGAATTGGAAATTGCCAGATATTATTATATATCCAGCTGGAGGAGGCACTGGATTAATTGGCATATGGAAAGCATTCAAGGAGATGAAAAAAATGGGATGGATAACAGGGAAATTACCAAAAATGTTTGCTGTTCAGTCTTCCAAATGTGCCCCTATCGCTGAAGCAATCAAGGATTCAAAAAATTGGCAAACAAATTTTATTCCCAGTGCAACTATTGCAAATGGATTAGCAGTTCCGTTTCCGTTTGGAATGGATTTAATGTTGCAAGTCTTAAAAGAATCCGAAGGTGCTGTCTGTATGATTGATGATTCAGAAATAATAATTGGTTTAAAAGAAATTGCAAAAACAGAAGGACTTATTATCTCACCAGAAGGTGCTGCAACATGGAAAGCCTTGAACCAACTCTGTTTGAAAGGAATTGTAAAACAATCAGAAAACATATTGTTATTGAATACGGGTACTGGTTATAAATATTTTGAGAATCTGTGACTGGTATGACTTAAATTTTTATAGCTATCCCAATATAGATACTTCTTCCAATCGAAGGTATAATTCCAGGGCCCGGATACTCATCCGTTCTGCGGGTGAAATATGATTTATTCAAAACATTATTTATGCCAAACTTTAAGGAGTAGTATTTTACTTTATAGGTTCCACTAAAATCAATCACGTTATAAGCTGCTATATATCCTCCTACAGGATTGTCACTAAGCATCACATTTGAAGCATCTCCAAAAGCATCTCCAACTGAATTTATCTGAAAAGTACCTGAAAGTTTTTTTGAATTAAAGATTAATCCAACCCTGTTAATGG
>JAPLEO010000064.1 GCA_026391125.1 Bacteroidota bacterium | reverse complement strand
TCTTTCATCAACCATCGATAAGCATCCGGAAATTCGGCACGCCAACTAGCTTCGTTATGCTGACCTAATGGGTTCACTACTTTCCTAATTTGTATCCGCTGTTTCTTTTCAAGTATGTCTGTCATTTTATTCATATCAGACACCATGGTCGCACTTTCCTTTCCACCGGCATAGAAGTATAATTTTGGAGAATTGGTACTATTAAATTTTTCAGCTGCTTCATAGAGTTCTGGCGTTACCCAAAATGCTGGGGAGAATAACAAGGCAGCACCAAATACATTTGGATATGCGAGGGCAGCATACAAGCTAATATCGCCACCCATACTACTTCCACCTACCATGGTATATTCTACAGAACGCTTTGTTCTGTATTTGCTATCAATATATGGCTTCAGCGTATTTGCAAGAAAATCTACATATGTTTTACCTTCTCCGATCCCAAATTTTGCATTGTCGTATGGATTATATTCCGTAATTCGCTTATCTCCCCCATTATCAATTCCAACAATGATTACTTCTTTTCCAATTTGACTTTGCAAACTATCCAAGCATTCATCAATTCCCCATTCGCCATATGGCGCAGTTTGTTCATTGAACAGATTTTGTCCGTCATGCATATATATCACCGGATAAGCTTTATTAGAAGTAGCATAACTTTTAGGTAGATACAGCCAAACCCTTCTCTTTCTGTTTAATTGAGTGATGTTAAAAGCAGTATCCATTATTTTAACCTGCGGACTTGCCGTATACCTTTTGGGTTTATCGGGATAATCATCTTTCCATCCCGCAATTGTGAGGTCTACAGAAACATCTGCATTCACTTCAATCATTCGATCACTGATATCTCTACCATCATTTGTGGTTTCTACCTTTTCAAATCCTCCTCTTGTAAATTTAAATGCATAAGTACCTGCTGGCAGATCACTAATTACAACGGACTTTCTATTCCCACCAAATACTTTCAATTTAAACTTATCGTCTTTGGGATTCCAACCATTAAAATTGCCTGCCACATAAATCTCATCCTGCTGTTTGGATGCAACACTCGTAACTACTAATCGCAGAGTATACTGTGCATTTGCTAGAAAAGAAATGCATAGAATGGCTAATAACAGTCCTGTCTTTTTCATGGTATGAAATTACGTAGAAGGCATAAAAAAAACCATTTGATTTTACAAATGGTTCTATAAAAAGATATATCGATCAACTTAATCTAAGATCTCAGCGTCTTTAGGATACTTGGATCTTACAAATTGAAAATTAGGATCTGGTAAATTGGCCGCGGTATTTAAATTGCTAAGCACAAATTCTAAAGTGTTATTGCTTTTATCCAACACTTTTGCCTTAGTGATCATGCTCTTTTTCTTATCAATGAATATGTTCACTTTCTGAAAACTCTTTCTTTTATCGATAGGCGTTAGTTCAATTTCATTGACATTTCCCGCTGTTGAAATCAACTTATAGTTGAAATCTTTATCATAAAAATTAGATAATAGGTTCTGTGGACTTAAAGTTTGATTAGATTCTTCCAATAAAGATTTGGTAATTGTCTTATTACCATCAAAATTGTAAATATTAGTTCCGTCACAAATGATTTCGTTTTTGCCCTGCTTTAACCAATACTTCTGTCCTTTAATGGCAATTGTACCCGTTTTGGCAGTATTGTCTTTACCCTTACTACTTACTGACTTAATGCTGAAATTAGCTGTAATGCCTTTAAAGCTTTTGACTTTGGCGCTTACTGCATCCAAAACCTTCTTAGCATTAGGATCGTTTTGAGCGATCGTACTATTCAAAAAAATCAAAAGGGTAAGAAATGGTAGGTAGATTTTTTTCATACTTGAATTTGAAGGGACGAATATACGAAATCAAACTTTCATTCACAAAGCAAGCTCAAAGTCTAAGACCCCTAGAATTACTAAGGGTTTAATGGATGATAGTATTAGGATAAAGAATCGAGAAATTGTTCTAATTCCATTTCAGTTTTAAATCTTACTTCTCTTGCTTTGCTTCCTTGATTCGGTCCAACAATCCCAGCATCTTCTAATTGATCCATCAATCTCCCTGCTCTATTGTATCCAAGTTTCATCCTTCTTTGAATTAATGAGGTAGATCCTACGCCGCTTTGCACGATCAGTCTAGCTGCATCTTCGAATAAAGGATCTCGATCGCTACTATCAAAATCTTTTCCTTCTAAATCCTTTTCATCAACATATTCAGGCAATAAAAATGCCTGAGGATAACCACGTTGATTTCCTATAAAAGCACAAACCCTTTCTACTTCAGGTGTATCAACAAAAGCACATTGCAACCTTGTGATCTCTCCATTATAGCTCACCAACATATCTCCTTTACCAATTAATTGTTCGGCACCTCCTGCATCAAGAATAGTTCTACTATCAATTTTGGAAGAAACCTTAAAGGCGATACGAGCAGGGAAATTGGCTTTAATCGTACCTGTGATAATATTTACAGATGGACGTTGAGTGGCAATGATCAAATGAATTCCAATGGCTCTAGCCAACTGTGCCAGCCTTGCTATTGGCATTTCAACTTCCTTGCCTGCTGTCATGATCAAATCAGCAAATTCATCCACTACTAACACAATAAATGGAAGGTATTGATGCCCTTTTTCTGGATTCAGTTTTCTAGCAGTGAATTTCTCGTTGTATTCTTTGATGTTTCTACAACCAGCTTCTTTTAGCAAGTCGTAACGCGTATCCATCTCAATACACAATGCATTCAAAGTATGAACTACTTTTTTGGTATCTGTAATGATGGCTTCTTCTTCACCTGGAAGTTTTGCAAGGAAGTGTTTTTCGATAACTCGATACAAACTCAATTCTACTTTCTTTGGATCAACCAATACAAACTTTAATTGTGATGGGTGTTTTTTATATAGCAATGAAACAAGAATCGTATTAATACCAACCGACTTACCCTGACCAGTTGCACCAGCCATTAGCAAGTGTGGCATAGAAGCTAGATCAACAATAAAATTCTCATTGTCGATTTTTTTACCAATTGCAATAGGGAGTGAAAAATGATTATTGATGAATTTATCTGAAGCAAGTAAAGTTTTCATACTCACCACACTCTTACGCACATTCGGAACTTCGATACCAATAGTTCCTTTACCAGGAATTGGTGCAATGATCCTGATTCCTAAAGCTGCTAAACTTAAAGCAATATCATCCTCCAAGTTTTTGATTCGACTGATCCTTACACCTGGTGCTGGAACAATTTCATATAAAGTAACGGTTGGTCCAACTGTTGCAGCAATTCGCTGTATCGCAATATCGTAGTTTTTTAAAGTGGCAATGATCTGATTCTTGTGTGTCTCTAATTCTGCCGGATCATGTACGATCTTTTCACTACCATGGGTCTCCAACAAATCAAGTGTTGGATATTTATAGTCTTTTAAATCGAGGGTTGCATCATAATTAGTACTTAAGCTTCCAGGTGCAGCTTTAGGAGTTGCCTTGTCCATTTCTGGTTCTGGAACAGCTTTGATTTCTAATTCAAGATCTTCTTCTGTTGTTTGCGGATTAGAGATTTGAATGGGGATTGTGTGTATTGGTATTACAGGTGGCGCAGCCATAATTGGTGGCGCAATTAATTCATCCTCCTCTTCTTCTTCAACAGGCAATTCTTTTTCTTGTAGATCAAATTGGGTAAAAGGACTAGTTGCCTCTACGATTTCGGGCACATTCAATACCATTCCTGCACCTTCATTCTTTAGTTTATTCGGACTACCTGGCTCAGCTGTATCGTGAATGAATAATTTTGCTTCTGTATTATTCTCATCCCATTCTTTGAAAACTGGCAGTTCATCGTCTTCTGGTACTGCAAACGCAGAGGCTCCACCTACTGATTCGTCTGATTGCTTCTTACTAAAATCTGGCAACTTAAATGTGGGATTAAAGCGCCAAATGATATAAGTAAACACAGCCATCAACAAAAGTGCACCTGTTCCTAATTTGCCCATCCATTTCACAAACCAATCACTTGAAAGCTCACCCACAGCACCACCCCAAGAAAATTCAGAACCAGCAGTTGCAAATGCCAAAGCCATGCTAAGCACTAATAAGCCTACTACTACATATTTAATATTGCGACTAAGGCTAAATAATTTTTTATCGAAAAGAAGGTTGACACCTAGTACAAAAAAGAAAGAGCAGAATAAATAAGATGCAATGCCAAAGCCTTTATAAATTAATAAATGTGCAATAAAAGCACCCAGCACCCCTAATAGATTGGAGACACGAACATCAGTTGTTGAAAATATGCGCACCCCAAATTGGTGAACAATATCTTGGTCTTCTTGCCAAGTAAAAAGATAAGAAGTGAAGGCAATGAATAAGAAAATGCCTGTCAACAGACTAATGGCGCCAGCTATTTTGCCAGTACGTTCATCTTTAACAACTTCGGTTACCGTAATCTCTGTTTCCTTATCCTGATTGAGGATTTCAGGATCGGGAGGTGGCGGCGTTTTCTTTTTTAAGCTATTAGCCATAAAAACAAATATAAGCTATGCCTTAAAGCAGAAAGATAAAGCGGCAAGGGATGTGCAAAACTGATTTAAAACGAAGTAGTTTTCCACCAAATCAACCTTTTTTAATGACCCAAGCCAGTTGTAACCAACCCGCAATGAAGCCAAGTCCGCCTACTGGGGTAAATGGACCAACATATCTAAGCCATTCTATACCCGTAGCAGCTCTGATTGTTAATAGATAAAGTGACCCACAAAAGAAAATCATTCCAACAATAAAACAGGCTCCTGCATTGATAAGGGATTGACTGGGATATTTCTCATATAGGATCGCTGTTATAGCGAGCGCAAAAACATGGTAAAATTGATACTTTAAAGCTGTTTCGTAAATGGATAATGCATCTTCAGTCAAGATAGTTTTTAGAGCATGTGCACCAAAAGCTCCCATCGCTACAGTTATGGCACCCAAAATGAAAGCGATGATTAAATAATTTTTATGCATATTCCTTGCTAATTTTTAAGAAGTTCTTTTCAGAAATTTCTGTTCCTTCTAATTTAATAGTTGCTTGTTCATAATATACCAAACGCTCATTTCTTTTCTGAGTAAGGAATTGAAATAATTCTTCATCAGTAAGATTACTGATTAAAGGACGATGCGATTTTTCGGGCAATAATCTTTCTACCAATTGTTCTATTGGGGGGTCTATAAAAATGGTGATCCCATTTTTATTCATCCACTCCATATTATCGTTATAACAAGGTGTGCCTCCGCCTGTTCCTAAAACAAATGATTTTTTTTCTTTTAACCAACGCAACAATTTTGCTTCTTGCTTTCGAAAGTATTCCTCACCATCTTCCTCAAATATTTCAGCGATTGTTCTTTCTTCGTTCGACTCAATCAAAAAATCAAGATCATATCCTCCTACTTTCAGTTTTTTTGATAGAAATTTTGTCCAATAGGATTTACCACTTCCCATCATACCCACTAAAAACAATTTCGTTTTTTTATCCTCCATTAAATTCATCTTTCGCTTACTTCTTTTCCAAATTATTTGAAAGCATTTAAACCAGTTACATCCATCCCTGTAATCAATAAATGAATATCGTGTGTTCCTTCATAGGTAATTACACTTTCCAAGTTCATCATATGTCGCATGATACTGTATTCGCCTGTGATGCCCATTCCGCCTAACATCTGTCTTGCATCTCTTGCGATGTTTGTGGCAATTTCACAGCTATTTCTTTTAGCCATACTTATCTGTTGTGGGGTAGCTCTGCCTTCGTTCATTAGCACACCTAGTCTCCAAACTAATAACTGACCTTTCGTAATTTCTGTGATCATTTCAGCCAACTTCTTCTGCTGTAATTGAAAGCCCCCGATTGGGCGATCAAATTGAATTCTTTCTTGACTATATCTTAGCGCAGTATCATAACAATCCATTGCTGCACCCAATGCTCCCCATGCAATACCAAAGCGAGCTTTTGATAAGCAACCTAATGGACCTTTTAAACCTTTTACATTGGGTAGAATATTTTCTTTTGGAACTTTTACATTATCAAACACAAGTTCACCAGTAGCACTTGCACGCAAACTCCATTTGCCGTGTGTGGTAGGAGTACTAAATCCTTCCA
Source organism: Bacteroidota bacterium (assembly GCA_026391125.1). Taxonomy (GTDB): domain Bacteria; phylum Bacteroidota; class Bacteroidia; order Chitinophagales; family Chitinophagaceae; genus Sediminibacterium. The sequence continues at coordinate 27,760 of JAPLEO010000064.1, read as the reverse complement.
TGCCTCTTTCCACAATCAGTCCGGTAATTTCACCTGCTTCATTTTTTGCCCAAACAACTGCTACCTGTGCAAATGGGGCATTACTGATCCACATTTTTGCACCGTTTAAAATTACATGGTCGCCCGCATCTTTGATATTAGTGAGCATTCCTGAAGGGTTACTACCATGATTTGGTTCTGTTAAACCAAAACATCCCAACCATTCCCCACTTGCTAGCTTAGGTAAATATTTATTTCGTTGTGCTTCATTTCCATAAGCATAAATGGGAAACATCACTAAAGAACCTTGCACACTCGCAGTGCTTCTAACACCACTATCCCCCCTTTCCAACTCTTGCATCATTAGTCCGTAACTGATATAGTCTAACCCACCACCACCATACTGCTCAGGAACGGTTGGACCAAAACATCCCATTTCACCTAGTTGTTTTACTATTTGAATAGGAAATTCAGCTCTTTGTGCATAATCTTCGATGATGGGAGAAATCTCTTTCTTAACATAACTGCGAACAGATTCTCTGATAAGCCTATGTTCTTCAGTTAAAAGTTCATCTAACAAATAATAATCTGGTGATTGAAATAAATCGGTTCTAGCAGCCATGGTAATAAATTATAATCAGTTCAAATACTGACACAAAATTAAAGAGATGAAATCAGTTGAACCGCTTTTGTTGTATTTTTATTTCAACCAACTAAAAACTGCCCCTTGCCTAATCATCAGTTAGATCAACCTGTAAAAAAATCTACTTGGCATCATATTAGAACTAACCTTAGTTTTTATGTGCTAATTGCCATTAGTTTGGGGATTCTACTTGGCTATTTCTTTCCATCTGAAGCCGTAAAAATGGAAAAGTTGGGGAAATGGTTTGTTGATGGGATCAAACTATTTATTGTTCCAATCATTTTTCTAACAATCGTACTTGGTATCAGTAGCATTGGAGACTTGAAAAAAGTGGGACGAATAGGTATCAAATCATTACTCTATTTTGAAATTGTCACAACACTTGCTTTAGGGATTGGGATCATGGTTGCCATTTGGTTAGAGCCAGGAAAAATTGACCGTACAGGTTTAGCCGTTCAAGATGCTACAAAATATACCAACCAAGCTGGTGCCGGTTTTAATTGGATTCAATTCTTTAAATCCAATAGTACCTTACAAGTACTGATCATTGCCATCATTGTTGGGATTGTATTAAACTATTCAAAGTATCGTTTAAAAGCGGTTCATTTTTTAGGAACTATTTCTCATTATGTATTTACTGCATTAAAATGGTTCATGTACCTCGCACCTCTTGGCGCCTTCGCAGGCATGGCATTTACCATTGGAAAATTTGGTCTAAAAACTTTGGTGCCATTAGCAAAACTGATGGGATGTGTTTACTTAACGATGTTTCTTTTTGTTTTTGTGATATTAGGATCCATTATGCGTTATAGCAAATTGAGTATTTGGAAATATCTAAAAGACATTAAAGAAGAACTATTGATTGTATTGGGGACTTCTTCTTCTGAAGCCGCATTGCCTTCTATCATGCGTAAATTAGAAAAAATGGGTTGCAGTAAATCGGTAGTGGGTTTGGTTATTCCTACCGGTTATTCTTTTAATCTTGATGGCACATCCATTTATTTATCTATGGCTGCGATTTTTTTAGCCCAGTTGTATAATGTGTCATTGAGTCCAGGTGAATTGGGCATGATGCTTTTGATACTCATGATCACTTCCAAAGGAGCAGCTGGAGTAACAGGAAGTGGATTTATCGTGCTCGCATCAACACTTACTGCATTGCACAGAATTCCTTTAGAAGGTTTAGCATTTTTATTGGGAGTTGATAAATTTATGAGCGAGGCAAGGGCCATCACTAATTTAATTGGAAATGGAGTTGCTACATTAGTAATAGCAAAAAGTGAAAACGAATGGGTTGAACCCTAAATAAACTTTCTTTCATGAATTTTGATTTCAATACAACACATGAATACGCTGTTCAGCAAGATGATGCTGATATTTTAGCAAGCTTTAAATCACAGTTTTATTATCCGCAACATCATGGAAGAAACGCCATCTATTTATGTGGAAACTCTTTAGGATTACAACCAAAAATTGTAGAAAAAGCTATTCAAATAGAATTAAATACCTGGAGAGATCTTGCAGTTGGTGGTTATTTTGCAGGCACTAATCCATGGTTGTATTATCATAATCTACTAACACCTAGCTTATCAAAATTGATCGGCGCGAATAGTCGGGAAATCACTGTTACCAATACGCTTACAGTAAACCTGCACTTGATGTTGCTTAGTTTTTATAAACCAAGTAACACAAGATTTAAAATTATTATGGAGGCAGGCGCTTTTCCGTCCGACCAATATGCTGTTGAAACCATTGTAAAACATTGGGGTTTAGACCCTGCAGTTGCGATCATTGAAATAGCGCCTTTAAAAGACGAAAAAATATTACATACTAGTTCCATCATTTCAGTGATTGAAGAACATGGATCTTCTGTTGCACTTGTTTTATTAGGAGGGATGAATTATTATACTGGACAATTATACGATTTACAAAAAATTGCCAGTGCTGCACACCAAATTGGTGCGATTTGTGGTTTTGATCTAGCACATGTAGTGGGAAATATTCCCATCGAATTACATCAATGGGATATTGACTTTGCGGTATGGTGTAGTTATAAATATCTTAATGCCGGACCAGGAGCTGCAGGCGGAATTTTTGTTCACGAAAAATGGTCGAGCAATAGTGATACCCACCGTTTGGGAGGTTGGTGGGGTAATGATGAAAAAACGAGATTTAAAATGGAGAAGGGATTTCATGCCAAGGCAGATGCCAGTGGTTGGAACATTAGTACTACTCCCGTTTTTAATATGATCGGATTAAAAGCATCTTTAGAAATTTTTGACCAAGCAGGAATGAGTAATATTAGAAATAAAAGTATCCGCTTGACGGCCTATTTAGAATTTCTATTACAGCAGGTTCCTAATTTACAATTTGAGATCATCACTCCTGTTTCTGTTGAAGAAAGAGGTGCCCAATTGTCGTTATACTTTAAAGAAAATGGCAGAGCCATACATGATAAGATGCAAGAGAATGGCATTATCGTTGATTATAGAGAACCCGGAGTAATTAGAGTGGCACCTGCTCCACTCTATTGCAGTTTTCAGGATGTCTACCAATTTTATAGTATCTTAAAGGAACATTTCTAATTCATTTATTCCTGCAATATGAGCACACATATCAACAGTTTATTGTGTCTGGGTGATTCATATACGATTGGTGAATCAATACCATTACAGGCATCTTATCCTTATCAAACCATTCAATTATTAAGGAAAGCTGGATTGCATTTTCATGCACCAGAAATTATAGCACAGACAGGATGGACTAGTTTTGAATTAGCTGATCACCTCATTAACTGGAAATTAAATGAGAGCTATGATTATGTATGTCTACTCATAGGGGTAAACAATCAATATAGGGGTTTACCGATTACTGATTTTGCTGGCGATTTTGAATTTCTATTAAAAAAAGCGATCCACTTAGCAAACAAAAAAAGTAACCATGTGTTGGTATTATCGATTCCTGACTGGACGGTTACTCCTTTTGCTGAAAAGCAACATAAAACAGGTTTGGGAAAAGAGATCGATGCTTATAATGAGTTGTGCAAAATGATCTCAGAAAAATATCACACACATTTTATTGATGTAACAATGGATAGTCGTAAAGCCGCTAAAGACCTGAGTCAATTAGCTGCTGATCATTTGCATTATTCTGCAAAGACTTATGCGCAATGGGCTAAAAAGATTTTTGAAATTCTAAAAAAATGAGGCTTGAATGTTTGAAATAAAATTCGATTATTTATTTTAAATAGGTACTCATTTCATTGCGATATTCTTCAGATACAATCGAGGCTTTTGCAGCAAAGTCAGTTCCTGAGCTTGCAAAGATGACTGCCCTACTTGCATTTACCAATAATCCACAATCGCTATTCATTCCAAATTTAGATACCTCTTCCAAACTTCCGCCCTGTGCACCAACACCAGGAACTAATAAGAAATGCTCTGGAATAATGCTTCGAATATTTTCTAAGTCGCTGGCTCTAGTTGCGCCCACCACAAACATTAAATTTTCTGGAGTTCCCCATGATGCTACTTTCTCTAACACTTTTTCGTACAATCGCTTTTCAGTTTTGCCTTGCAATATATTAGGAACCATTGATTGTTCTTGCAACTGACTACTCACCAACAATTGCTGAAAATCATTACCGCCCGCATTGGAAGTTAGTCCCAATACAATACTCCATTTATTTTCATATTCTAAAAATGGGCGAACACTATCCTCTCCCATATAGGGTGCAATGGTTACCGCATCAAAAGGAAGTACTTCAAAAAAGGTTTTAGCATATTGCGCTGAAGTGTTTCCGATATCGCCACGTTTTGCATCGGCAATTTTAAAATGGGTATCAGGAATATAGTAGAGTGTTTTCTCCATACTTTCCCAACCCTTCATTCCTTGAGATTCATAAAACGCTGTATTGATTTTATAACTCACACAATTATTCTTAGTAGCATCAATAATGGCTTTATTAAATTCAAAAACCGGATCTGCACTATCTAATAAGTGTTTGGGGATCTTGGTAATATCGGTATCTAACCCTACACAGAGATAGTTTTGTTTGCTTCTTATTTGCTGTACTAATTGTGAACGATTCATAAGGCAAAGGTAGCGGCCAAAGGCCTAAAAATAAAATCAGCCATCAGAAAGTAACCTTATCTGATGGCTGAATATATAAAGTAGTTCTAGAACTAGTAAGTATAAACTTGGTATCCCCAAGCTGGAAGGCTGAAAGACTGGCCAGCTTTGATGCTTGATTTAGCAGCTGTAAATAATTCTGTTGCATCGCCTGCAATTGAGGCATCAGCGATGGTTACAGACTGTGCTTTTGCAGTAAAGTTGAGTACTACCAACACTTTGCTTCCCTTAGCACTGCGTGTAAAAGCATACACACTTGCATCTGCACTGGATACCAATTTCTTGAAATCTGCATTCGCAGCAAGTGCAGGCGAATTGGTATGGAGGTTCAGCAATTTTTTATAAAAAGGTGCTCGTGCATATTTTCCAAATGGAATGGTATCTTTTTCAAAGAATGGAATTGCACGTAATAAAGGTTCTTCTTGGCTACTATAGATCAATGGAACAGAACGCTTCATAGTTTGTGTAAGCACAGCAAAAGGAGCATGTGATTCACCTGGTGTGGTACCATAATCAGCTTTGTTCCAACTATTCTCATCGTGATCACTTGTGAAGTACATTCTCAAAGCATTGGAAGGAAATGTGCTGTCATTTTTATTGGCAACACTATCTAAAGCAAATGCAGGACGCTTTCCAGCAGCAATTAACTTCATCATTGAAAATTCCGACCAAGTATAAGTTGCATCAAAACCAACTTTGTGCATTCTACCCATATCCCCTTCTGCCAACATGAAAATGTTTTTCTCTTTTTTCAAAATTGGAATTGCTTTCAACCAGAAAGAATCTGCTACTTCAGGAGCAACGTCACAACGGAAACCATCAATATCAGAAGTCTTAAGCCAGTATTGCATCGAAGCAATCATACTATCAACTAGCTCTGGGTTCTTATAATTTAATTTTCTAGTATCGGTCCAATCGAATTGAGAAATAGCTTTTCCAGTACTATCCTGTACATAAAAATTAGGATGCGATTTTAACCAAGGATGGTCGGCGCCTGTATGATTAGGTACCCAGTCGATCACCACTTTAAAGCCCATTTCGTGTGCTTTTTTAACCAATGCATTCCAGTCTTCCAAATTACCATATTCTGGATTGATCGCAGTATAGCTAGAAACAGCATAATAACTTCCTAAAGTACCTTTTCTATCAACCTTACTAATAGGGTTGATTGGCATGAACCAAAGTGTGTGTACCCCCATCTCTTTTAAGCGATCAAGGTGTTTGGCAAATGCATTAAAAGTTCCTTCAGCAGTGTACTGACGAACATTTACCTCATATATATTACTATTCATGATCCAAGCTGGATGTCCATCAACAGTAAGGGTATCACCTGTTACCACAGATTTTCCAGAAGGATTTGAGCAAGAACTAATGGTCAAAGCCACCAGTGCCACATAAAGCAGTTTATTGAATGACATAACAATCGTTTAGGGTATAAATTTATTAACTATTGTGTAAATTTAACACATTGTGGGAAAATTTATTTATAACTTATCCAACCTATTGATTCTTAGTAAGTATAGTTGGAATTAAGTAAATTTGTGATTCGAGCAGTACCAGCTAATAACTTCGTCCATGTCAGATCAAGACACCGAACATAAGACCCTCATTTTTGAAAGTAAAAGAAAGCAGATCTTCATTATTGGGGTTTGCATTCTATTTATTTTGGCCGACTATTTAACCAAGGATTTTACCGACCAATCTTTGTTTTGGGTATCCCTTTTTTTCTTGGGAGGTTTAGCCGCTTATCTAACGATTCGGTTATTGAATCCCGCAAACGACTTCGTAGCAAAAGATTCTATGCGGGGGATGTATTTATTAGAAAACGAATTTGAAATTATAAAAGATGAGATTGGTATTTTTCACTATGTTCAAGAAGGGTTTTCTGCAACAATCAAAGATGAAACCATTCGAATTGATTGGAATGAAATAGACACAATCATTGCCTATAAAGAAAATAGAGATATTGTGGATGAGGTTTGTATTGATTTATTTCATCAAGATACTAAAATATTGGCCCTTTCAGAGTCAATTCCAGGATGGTTTCAGTTTATTAAACGTTTACCTCCTCGTTACCAATCCTTATCTGCTAAATGGTATGATGCGATGGTTGAACATACAGCAAAACCAATGGTGTCTATATTATATGATCGAAAAAGAAGACATCATCATCAAGTGACAAAAATCTGCTTTCCCGATCATAATTATTATTCCATGTTCAGTGACGGAGATGGGATCTAGTACTAAGCTAGAACTACTATCAACGCATAAATCACACTAAAAGAAATAGTTTGTTATTATATAATTACTTCTACTTTTTCGGCATGGGATTGTATCTTTAGAATGTTAAAAATTGTCATGCAGAAGTTATTGCTTATTTCCTTGTTATTTTTTGTGTCGTGCAACAGCAACAATGTTCAATTTTCTAAGGCCGAAAACGCCTTTGATGCTGGCAGAGAGTTTATTGATGGCACTTTGAAAGGTGACTTTAAAAAAGCTGCATTTTACATGCTTACGGATTCAATCAACCAACAGTTCCTTGCCGTTCAGGAAAGAGACTTCCGATTAAAAGATAAGGAGGGCCGTCAGCAACTTCGAACATCCTCTATTAATATTCAACAAGTAGAAGACCTTGATAGTATTGTAAGTATCATACATTATAACAACTCATTCGATAAGATCAATCAATCAGTTAAAGTGATCAAACAAAATAATAATTGGTTGGTAGATTATAAATATAGCTTTCAAAAAAAATAAGTACATTAAATTAAAAATTACTTTTTATGAAGACTCAATATGTTTTACACCCTTGGCATGGTGTTCCATTTGGTGAAAATGCTCCAAGAGTAGTAACTGCAGTCATCGAAATTCCAATGGGTGCCCGTTGTAAATATGAGATCGATAAAGATTCAGGTTTATTGAAATTAGATCGTGTTATATTCTCATCCTTCTACTACCCTTGTAATTATGGATTTATACCTCAAACTTATGGGGGCGACCATGATCCTCTAGATATTTTGGTAATCACTTCTCTTCCTGTTGTACCTATGACTTTGATGGATGCAAAAGTGGTGGGCGTAATGCAAATGGTTGATGGTGGTGAAGCCGATGATAAGATCATTGCAGTAGCTGCAAACGACCCTGGTGTAAACCACTATAACAATATTGAAGAATTACCTAAACACTTCTTTGATGAATTAAGGCATTTCTTTGAAGAGTATAAAAAATTGGAAAACAAAACTGTTGTGGTGGAAGAATTTGGTGATAAGGCACAGGCTTTAAATATTATCAAGGAAGCAATCAACTTCTATAAAGAAACGTTTACTCCTTAATTTAAAGCTTTGCGCATGACAACCGCGACCATATTATTGCTATTACTGGTGGGACTGATTGCCGGGATCTTAAGCGGACTTGTAGGAGTTGGCGGGGGTATTATCATGGTACCTGCCCTTGTATTATTTCTGGGTTTTACCCAAAAGCATGCACAAGGCACTTCCCTTGGTATTATGCTACTTCCTGTAGGGATTTTGGCGGTCATGCAATACTATAAGCAGGGTTATATCAACTTTAATACCGTGTTTATCATGTCGGCAGCTTTTGTGGTTGGCGGTTTTCTAGGCAGCAAGCTGGCATTGAATTTGAGTGATGACAAGATGAAAAAGGTATTTGCCATTGTACTGTTGCTGGTATCGCTCAAAATGCTATTTTTTGATAATCCATCCAAGAAAGGTGCTGAACCAACACAGAATGTTCCTAGTCAAAATGTTGAAAACAAACCGAGTTAGGGTTTAAAATTTGATTCCCGAACCTTATCTTTGCAAAAAAAGTAACAAATGGAAGCAACAAAATCTACAGGTAAATATTGGCTTTGGTTCTTTGTATGGTTATGTATTTTAGTGACCCTTTTAGTTGTATACCGTGAGTTTTTCTGGTTGGCATTACCTGGCACCGTTACTTATTTCGCTAAGGCGCTAGATTTGATTTAATTGAATTGTTCTATATCATATTAAAAGTAGCTTTAGGGCTGCTTTTCTTGTTTATTGATATCGCTTAATGATCCGAAGCTGGTGGGTTCTTTCGCCAGTATCTCGATTAATAATTCCCATATTATCAATATCATCGATTCTTACTTTTCCAGAAGCATGCATGATAGTTGATGCGTTTAACATGATGCCCACATGTGTTATTTTGCCTTCTGCATTATCAAAGAAAGCTAGATCGCCACAGATAGATTCCTGCAAAAACCCCACAATCTCACCAAGAGCAGCCTGCTGGTATGCGTCTCTAGGAAGAGAGATATTTAAAAAGCGAAACACCTGTTGTGTAAACCCGCTACAATCAATTCCAAAGATGGTTCTACCTCCCCATAAATAAGCAGTATTTAAAAAGTTAGAACTTACCCATAAAATGGTTTCCTCATCAAAGCTTGCGTCTTTGGGATTCCAATACTTGCCTTCAAATTCCATTTTATAATGTCCGATCTGAGCAAGTCCGTTCTCAAAATGCTGAAGCGATACGCCAAATGGAATATGCATCTTAGTGCCATTGATAGTAACAGTTCCTAATAGATCCCCATTCAATAAAGCTTGCTCTGTTTGAATTTGATTTTCGAGTACTTCATGTACTTGATTTGATTGGCACCAACCAATATAATCGTCGTTTAAGATTCGAATCTTTGAAAAATCTTTAGCCTTTTCTATAACCTCGGCAACTTCTCCAAATAAAAATTGGCTAACCATTTCGGAACGATGAGCGGCTTCTGCTCTTAGTGGAATGACGGGTACAATAGGACTTACAAAGGACATGTTTCAAATTTAAACCAAATTATGGATTTTTACAAAACCTGCATCTTTCAAAAAATGATTATCTTAACAGCTTGTCGAAAGATATATATGCACATATTAGCGATCAGGAACTTCTGGAGAAGTTTAATAGAGACCATGACAATGTTTGGCTAGGGATCTTATTGCAACGGTATACCCTCTTATTACTGGGGGTTTGTATGAAATATCTGAAAGACGAAGAATCAGCAAAAGATGCGGTACAACAGGTTTTCCTAAAGGCGATAACCGAATTGCATAAATACCAGGTTGATTATATAAAAAGTTGGCTATACACCATTGCAAGAAATCATTGCCTCATGCAATTACGAGATAAAACACATGTCGTGAGTGTATCTGATGAAATGAATATCGCTGAAGAAACTAATACAGAATGGACTGCCGCTGAAAAAGAACATACCCTTAATTTGATGGAGATTTCTATTAAAGAATTAAATGCGCCACAACAAACCTGTGTAACTTTATTCTATCTTCAAAAAAAGAGCTATCAAGAAATAGTTGAACAAACAGGGTTTACTTTGTTACAAGTTAAAAGCTATATCCAGAATGGGAAACGAAATTTAAAACTCTTGGTTTCTGAAAAAATGAAGCAAAACTAATGTCTGATTTACATCACATATTAAACGAAGGCCCTGAGCCAAACGAAGAAGCACTGAAAAGGTACTTAGAAGGTACTGCATCAGAAGAAGAGCGCTTTGCCATAGAAAATAATATGGCAGATGAAGCATTTATGAACGATGCTGTTGAAGGTTTACAAAATTTTAAAAGCCCGCTTCAAATGCAGGACTATGTAAACCAGATCAACAAAGAATTACACAAACAAACCAACAAGAAAAAAAGGCGCCGCTTAAAACGTCATATAGAGGATCAGAACTGGACTTTAATTTCAGTTATCCTAATCATCATCTTATGTATACTTGGATATTTTGTGATTCATTTGACAGAACAACAACACAAAAAAGAGATTCCAACCGAACAGAAAAAATAATAGTTTAAGACCTACTCAATTTTTCAATGATAGCTTTATGCTGAGGATAGATGGCAATGAGTTCATTTGCCAGTGCTAATTCAAAATCCATGAAATCGAACCCCGGAGAAACAGTACAACCAACAAATGAAAAATCAGTTGAATCAGCTGGAACCGAAGCAAACCAGGTACCCGCCGGAACAGTAGCCTGAAAAGTTTCTCCATTCTCCATATTGGGTCCTAGGCGAATGATCTCTAATAACCCATTTTTATGAATTACATAAACAAGCAATGATTGTCCAGCATAAAAATGCCATGTTTCATCGCTCTGAATTCGATGGAATGCAGAATAATTTCCAGCTTCCAATAAAAAATAAATGGCAGTGGAGAAATGTCGATGCCCATTGTATCTTGCCGGCAAAGCATCCATATCAATCATATCCCCAGACCGATAGGTTTCTTTATAATAACCACCTTCTGGGTGTGGTAGCAATTGATAATGTGCTACAATCTCTTTGGTTGAAAGTTTAGATAACATATTAAAAATTCAATTCTAATCTTCTTCCTCTTCTTCTGGAACAAATGGAGCTCTTTTTTTATGTTTTGGCGAAACTTCGTTGATTAGTTCTGCAACGAGGGCCGTCCAACCACTTTGATGACTCGCTCCTAATCCTCTCCCACTATCTCCATGAAAATATTCATAAAACAACACCAGGTCTTTATTCTCAGGTAAACAATAGAACCAATTCTGCTCTGCATTTAATTGCCTACAGTTAGCTTCATCTAATTCAAATAAACTGATGACTCTTTTAGTTAGTTCATTTGACACTTGGGTAAGTGACATGAAATTACCTGACCCTGTTGGATAATCAATGGTAAGAGACTCATCATAGAATTCTCCAAACTTTTTGATGCTTTGAATGATCAGATAATTGATGGGCATCCAGACGGGTCCGCGCCAGTTACTATTACCTCCAAAAAAGTCAGAAGTACTATCTCCTGGATCATATTGTATCGAATAATCGGTGCCTTCAATGTTTACAGTGTAAGGATTTTCCTCGTGGTATTTAGATAAAGCACGAATGCCTCCTGGTGAAAGAAATTCAGTTTCATTCAATAACCTTTGTAATAAAGCGATCAGCCTTTCTTTCGGGATCAGGGAAATCAAGATTTTATCTTCATCGGCCTTCTCTTCATTTGGCCAGAATTTTTTATTCTTCAGTCGATATTGTTCAAACCAAGTGATCCTTTTCGTAAAATCTTGTAGTTTCTCAAATACTTTTTTATTGATGATCGAAACTGCAAATAAGGATGTTAATCCAACAATTGATTGGATGCGTAATTGTATGGGCTTATTACCAGGCAGCCCTAATGTATCGTAATAGAATTTGTCTTCATCATTCCACATCCCCATTTCGTTCAGTGCTTCTGCGATCAATACAAAGTGCTCGAAAAATTTTGTCGCGGAATCTTCAAATGCTTCATCCTGCATTGAAATCTCGATAGCCATATCCATCAAGTTCAACGCATACATTCCCATCCAACTAGTGCCATCTGCCTGTTCTAATTGTGCTTGGCTATGCAATTGAATACTTCTATTAAAAACGCCAATATTATCTAAGCCTAAAAAGCCTCCTTCGAAGATATTATTACCATTCTTATCTTTTCTGTTGATCCACCAAGTAAAATTGATGATGAGTTTCTGGAATATTTTTTTCAGAAATACAATATCACCTTTCCCTGTTTGCTTCTTCTCTATATTATATACCTGCAATGCTGCCCAAGCTTGAACAGGTGGATTAACATCACTGAAATTCCATTCATAGGCAGGCAATTGTCCGTCTGGCTTCATATACCATTCCCGCATCACCAAACTCAACTGGTGCTTTGCAAAAGTTGGATCGATCATGGCCATCGGTACACAATGAAACGCAAGATCCCATGCAGCATACCAAGGATATTCCCATTTATCTGGCATTAAGATTACATCCTGATTTTTCAGGTGTTGCCAATCATGGTTTCTACCATTTTTTCTTTGTTCTGTTAATGGGGCAATCTTATCGCTATTACTGATCCACTTTTCAATATCATAATGATAGTACTGCTTACTCCACAACAATCCGGCTAAAGCCTGGCGTTGAATATTTCTGGTATCTGCATTTAAACTATCCGGTAAAACTTCATTATAAAATTCGTCGGCTTCAGATTTGCGTTGTTGAAAAATGCTATCATACCCTTTTGAAAATGGTGCATCAATCAATACATCCCCCAACCTTAAATAAATAGTTTTCGATGCCCCACCAGCAATTTTCAAATTATATACTGGAGCGAATTTGGTTCCTGAAGTTTTTTCGTGAAGCTCCTGAACATTTTTTTGAACAATCACTGCATCATTAAATGCATCTTTTACAAAAATGGATTCGTTGGGTGTCCCAAATAATTTTTCGGTATTAGTTTCATTCTCTGTGAAATAACGATCATTCGCTTTCTGATAATATAAATAATAACTACCGAGCCTTTCATGTGTGGCTCTTACAACTCCATCCTTTACTTCTTCGATAATGGGTTTCTTAATCAAATCCTTTTGCTGCCATCGATTATAAAACCAAAGATTGGGAAGCAATGTTACTGGGGCCTCTTCTTTACCGCGATTAATTATTTCAATTTTAATTCCAATATCACACTTGCTATATTTTGCATAAGTGATATATACATCAAAATATTTGTTCTCGTCAAAAACACCTGTGTCTAGAATTTCAAATTCAGTTTCGTGTTTAGAGCGATTTGCATTGACATCTATGAGTTGTTGGTAAGGGAAAGCTTCTTGCGGATATTTGTACAACATCTGCATATAATAATGCGATGGTATATTGTCTAAATAGTAATAAAGTTCTTTTACATCTTCCCCATGATTGCCTTGATAATTACCTAAGCCAAATAGGCGCTCTTTTAGAATATCATCTTTGCCATTCCATAATGAAATTGCGAAACACATATTTCCAAAAAAATCAGAAATACCACCTAACCCATCTTCACCCCATAAGTACGACCTACTATGTGCATGATTAAAAGGAAAGTAATTCCATGCATCGCTATTCCCACTATAATCTTCTCGTACAGTTCCCCATTGTCTTTCAGAAAGATAGGGTCCCCATTGTTCTAAGGGTACTTTCTTTCCTGCATTAACCTTTAATCTTTGTTGCTCAGCAGTCATTCTAAAATTGTTCTAAAACACTAATTGTTTTTATGTAATATAAAATCTGAGATGAATATAGCACATAAAAGGATAATATCTTGGTCAAAAATTGCAGATTCTACCCGCAAACGTTTGATAATTCTCGTTGTAAATTTTTATTTCGAAGCTTTTTCTCGATCCTCTGGTTTTCCTCTTTTATAGATCACTAGTCCATTTAAGAAATTGCGCAACACCTGATCGCCTGCTTCCACATAACTTGGATGGTCTTCGTGACGAAACAAATCACCCAATGCGCCTTTAGTGATCTTGAAATCGACCAACGATAAAATATGAATCATGTCTTCGGTTTTCAATTCGAGTGCAACACGTATTTTCTTAAGGATATCATTATTGGTGAGCATAGTTCAAATAATTGATTAGAGAATAAAGGTAGTTTTTATGTGAAATGCTTGCAGGATTTCTTTTATACCTTCGGAGCAACTTTTTTAAGATAATGACATCATCGCCCTACCAATATTTTGCAATCCATAAGCCCTATGATATGGTGTCGCAATTCATTAGCTCGCATGATGTTCGGTTATTGGGTGATTTGAATTTCAATTTCCCAGAAGGCACGCATGCCATTGGGAGACTAGATAACCATTCAGAGGGATTATTGTTATTAACCACCAACCCAAAAGTAACTAGATTGCTTTTTCAGGGTGAGTCGCCACATACGAGAAAATACCTAATTCAGGTAAAAAATAAGGTGAACGAGGAATCCCTATTACAACTAAGAGAAGGCATTGCTATTCAAGTAAAAGGTGGACTAAACTATATCACGCAACCTTGTAAGATAGAGATCGTTTCAAAACCGGAATATTTAGATAGTCCCGCACATGAGATCCCTGCACAGCTTCCGCATACCTGGCTAACAATAGAGTTAACGGAGGGAAAATTTCATCAGGTAAGAAAAATGGTGGCAGCCATACATCATAAATGCAAAAGACTGATTAGGCTCTCTATCGAAGAACTTACTATCGATAACTTAAAAACAGGAGAAGTAAAGGCAATAGAAGAAAAGGAATTCTTTCAACAACTAAAAATCAGGAACTACTAATTTCATAGTTTCGCTAAGGCATTTCTTTATCCTCTTCAAGAAATACTTTCTCATTCCAATAATTTTTTGCAAGCTCCAACAATGATTTATTCATTTTTTTATTGGGCAGGGGAACCGTTGGTAATCCAGGAAAACTTGTGATCAAGAAATCAGCAACTACTTGTCTTTTTATAATAATTGTCAGCATAACGGTAGTGGGCATTTCTCTAACTGTAGCATGCCATAGAGACTGATTTCGATTCATTTTTTGATACAGACTTGTAGCCTTTAAATCATTTAGATCTTTTTTATTACAAAGGCCCAGTGTACCAACCCCTTTCCTAATAGGATCTGTTTCAAATTTCAGTACAAATTCAAGATACTTCTGTTGACCATTGACTTGTTTAAACTCTTTTCCAATACATTGAGCTAGTAGTGATTTAATATCAGTAGCAAAGTCTTTATGAAATTTCGATCCAGGAATTGCAAGATTTGCATCAATTGCAGCATTCGTGTATCCTCTTTCTAATAAACAGTTTCTGGCATTTTCATTGATGCATTCAAAATGCCGAAGCATATGAAATAGGGTATGATCGTTATAGCTGATTCTCGAAATGTCCATAAAAAAAACCATTACACAATTTATATCGTGTAATGGTTAAAGTTAAAAACAAAATGATATGCAATGGTCAGAATAATACCAGCAAATTACTTCACCATAATTTCATGCTGATAGTTCAGAGAGTCAAGTTCAACAGTAATCCTTTCAAGATCTTTCAACATTCTTGATTTTGTTCCCACCGATAGTCCTGGCATTTCTTTGTAATAGTTGATACCACTACGCAGGTTCTGAAAAAATGTACTATAGAATTTTTGCTTCTTCTCAAATTGATCTGTTTCGATATCATCCTGGATCAGTTCTTTCAGATAGTCGATGTATAAATACAGCTCTGCGATGAACATATGCGGACGATTGGTATGCATCATTACATTGTCTCTTCCGTAAATATGATCAACCATTGTTGACAATGAAACCACTTTAGAAAAGTTAACAATATTCGGACCAGGGCAAACCGTTACTGCATCCAATTTCTTAACTAAGACTTTATCATAGTTAATAGCTGCAGAGTTGCTTAATCCAACACATAAACATTCTTTATCTAGCAATTCACTTACTTGCTTTTGCAAAGCGACAGGAGGCAAGTTCAATGAATTCAATTGTTCCATTTTCAGCTTAATATATTTTTTCGAAGCTGTACAAATAGGTTCAGTTGTAAATTCTGTATTAAAGCTTAAGTGTTTTTCGGTACAAGGACTTCCAGGGTTGCCGACACTGATTCTTTCATATTTTTCAACCTCAGAGCTAGTACCTTTCAAATAATGGAACCGAACTCCTAAAGGTGAATTATGACTCAGCTTCACATCTTTATCCTTGGCAGCCGCTAATAATTTTAATGTTGGTTCATCTACAGTAGTAGCTTCAGGTACCATCAAAAATGGCGTACCCCAACCTGTGCTATCGAATTTATAATGATTATGTAAGTACGCGTCTTCTTCGTGTGTGCCAATACCACCTTGGACTGTAAACAAGATCTCAGGAGGATATTTGAATTGCTTATTATTTTTCTTTAATTGAGCGGCATTGTAAATTTCAAAAAGAATGTCAGTTAATTCTTGACGATTCAATTTGAATTCTTCTAAGATCGGTCCCATTAAATAACCATCCGTAGCAAATGCATGACCACCACAATTCAAACCAGATTCAACACGGAACTCACTCACCCAAATTCCTTTTTTTGCAAGATATTTTCCTTGAATCAATGCAGAACGATAATCACTTACTTTGATGATTACTTTTTTATCGAATCCACCATCATCATTAACATCGAATTGTTTGCATTGCTCTAAATAATTATACAACCTTGGATTTAAGCCTGCTGAAAATACGACGGAAGAATGAGTAAGATCGCTATTCACATATCCTCTTAATGCAGTAATTGCATCAGAACCATCTGGAACTGGAACTCCGTTTTTATCGTAAATATTCCTATCTAATTTGGTCATAATATTTACATCGATCCTACCAGGTTTGATATGATCGCGTAAAAATTGTTCCATTTTAGTTTTCTCATGAGACTCACCTGTTTGCATCATTTGTTGATACAATTGTTTCAATGTGCTATCATCAGGCAGCATCTCGAAATATTTTACAATTTCTGATCCAGCCTCAAAAGCAGCATGTTTCAATTTTTCAACCTGTTGCGTAACAATGGTGTTGACCAAATTCAAATAGTCAGTAATTCTTTTTGCTCTATAATCTTCTACATCTGTATTAATAGGAACGTAGGGCTGATTAATGGTAGGATAATAATGACTACGCATCATTTCTATCAAACGATCTTCAACGATCGACATTACTGAAGAAATCCCAAAGCGAGCTACTTTAATTGGACTATCAATTGTGTACGCCAGCCCCATTACGGGAATATGAAATTTGTGATAAGGGTTTTGATACATGTAAATACAATCTATGTGGGTAAATGATATTTGCTTTCGATTACAAAAAAATAGGTTATTACCTGCGATAATAACCTGTCTATTGCATTCTTATACAAATGTAATTCCTTGAGGTGCAATTAAATATGACTTTTGTCATACAGGTTCCTACCTGAATCTACAATTTTGTATCTATAAATCATTAATTAACAGCCCTTTCCCAAATAATTTTTTTTCCGAAGCCTAAGGTACTGTCGGTATACTTAACCCTATTTAGTTGAACCGTCCATATTTCCCCGGCCATGGCAACAGCCATCGGGTTGGTTTTATAATAATGCAAACCCGCTGACTTTGTCAATATATCATCAAATTCTAGTACCGTTCCCTCAAACTGAATTCCCTTCACTTGTAGCTTATTCAATTTATCGGGCAGGATGGTTCCCGCAACAAACTGATTGCTTTTGAGATAGCCTGCATGATTTGAATCGCTGGAAGATTTAAAATAGAGCAAGCCTTCTTTTAGATCTACTGCATAAAAGCAGGTAAAACAATAAGGATGACCCTGAGCATCTAGACAAGCAAAAGAGGCACAGGTATTCTCTTCCAAAAAACTATTAAAATGTTCGTTCATACAATTTTGATGATTTTAACCGGACAAGCTTTTGCCACTTCTTTAGTTAGATCTTCGATTGAAGGACTAAGTGGTAAAATGTAAATGGATTTTTTTTCCGTAGCTCTGAGTAATGTTGCTTTCCCATCTTTTTTTGACATTCGCCAAATTTCAGGTTGCATTTCAAAACAGACACTACAGCCAATGCATTTATCGCGATAGTGAATAATTTTAGCCATTAGGATTTCACAATTTTATAGAGTTTATCCTGGCCAGTTAATTTATTGGGAAAAGGAAAAGTGATCTTATCTCCCTTGGAGGCGAGTTCTGCTTTTTCACCGTTTACGATCAACGTATGCGCCACTTCTTTGGCCATGCCAATAGATGGACCAATGATCATTAGCTCATCTCCTTCCTTGATATTGCCTGCTTCAATTAAAAACTCGCCGACTTTAATTTTGGGATAATAATTGGTTGACTTACCGAGATAGATCTTTCGCTCTTCTGCAATAGAGCCTGGAGTAGAGGTCCATTCTCCTAATTTTCTGCCCAAATAATATCCTTCCCAAAAACCGCGATTATATACTTTCGATAAACGATCTAACCAATTTTTTTTCTTTTCCTCCGTATAAGTATTGTCAAGTACAGAATCAAGTGCTTCACGATAACAGGCTGTTACTTCATGCACGTAATCTGCTCCCTTACTCCTGCCTTCAATCTTTAATACTTCTACCCCACTATTGATCAATTGATCCAAAATATCGACGGTGCAAAGGTCTTTCGGCGACATGATATATTCGTTATCGATCACCAACTCTTCATTTGTTTCAGTGTCTTTTACGGTATAAGATCTACGACAATTTTGTATACATGCACCCCGATTGGCAGCAGCATTTTGTGTATGCAAACTCAAATAACATTTACCAGAGATTGCCATACAAAGTGCTCCATGTACGAATAATTCAATCTTGATCAATTCACCTGAGATACCTCTGATATTCCTACGTTTAATCTCCTTACTAATATGCTCTACCTGTTTGAGGGTTAACTCTCTTGCGAGTACCACTACATCAGAAAACTGTGCAAAAAACTGAACCGATTCTATATTGCTGACATTGGCTTGAGTAGATACGTGCAAAGGAATTTGTAATTGCTGACAATATTGAATCACAGCAAAATCTGCGGCAATAACAGCATCGATCCCCTGTTTTTTCACCTCCTGCAAAATCGATAAAAGCAATTGCATATCATGTTCATACATTACAGTATTTAATGTGATGTAGCACTTGATGCCATTTTTAGAACAGATGCTTTTGATCTCTTTCAGATCACTGATCTCAAATGAATTCGATGATCTTGTACGCATATTTAGCTGCTCAACACCAAAATAAACGGCATTGGCACCAGCATTGATGGCAGCCTGCATTGCTTCGAATGAACCAGCAGGTGATAATAATTCTATCGTTCTTTCTTTCATTATAATTGGCAAATATAATAATTAAAGGTAATTTTGTCCTTAATTATTTGCTATGTTACGTCTTACGAAAATATTTCACTTCGAAATGGCACACGCCATTCATGGCTATCAAGGTGCTTGTAAAAACATCCACGGTCATTCCTACGAATTACATGTAACCCTTGGTACCAGTAGTGTTCAGAAAGAATATATTCCTACCCCCGGTTTTATCATTGATTTTAAACAGATCAAAAATTTAGTGAACGTTGCAATCATAGAAAAGTTTGACCATAGTTTGGTGTTATCTGAAGCCTATATAAAAGATCATCCTACTAATCATTTACATGACAATTTGATTATCTGGGAAGTTGAACCAAGTGCAGAAAACATCTTGTTATATATGCAGCATGTATTAAATGCAAAACTTCCTTTGGATATTAAATTGTTACAAATAAAATTATATGAGACCAAAGATTCTTTTGCAGAATGGATTTCAGATAATTAATAATTGGACTATCAACATCATCTAAATCAAAGAATTCACCATGTTTTCAAAAGCCACAGAATACGCATTAAGAGCTACGATTTATATAGCACAAAAAAGTTCTGTTGAGAAAAAATTGAGCTTGGCTGAAATCGCTACTGCAATTGATTCACCACCCTCTTTCACTGCGAAGATCCTGCAGTTGTTAACGAAAGACAATTGTGTAATCAATTCAGTACGCGGACCAAACGGAGGATTTTATATTACGGAAAAGTCGAAGCAGTTACCTTTAAAAAAAATATTAGAAGCAGTCAACGAAAATGATTTGTTCGAAAAATGCATATTAGGTTTAAAGAAATGTTCTGAAACAAAACCTTGTCCACTGCATTTTCAATACAAGCCTATCAAACAAGAATTGATCCATCTTTTTCAAACAAATACCATTCAAGAGCTTTCTGAGAAGGCAGATAATGAATCCTTGTTTATTAATAATTCTATTTAATTGATTATTTAAATCTTAGGTTTTTAGTCCTTATTTCTTGGCGTACAAAAGCACCAGAAGTAGTAATTTGATTGATTACCCAATTTCCATAGGTCGATGCCCCTGTGAATAATACTGCTGAAGATTCTGCTTTATCTGCGACCGACCAATTACACCAAGATATTTTATTGGCATCCAAAAAATTATACCAAAGATTGGTTTCAGTTTCATTAACAGCCCCATCACCACTAGCATCTGTGGTTCCATATTCTGTTACCAATAAGGCAATTCCTTTGTTCAATGCTGCTGTAGCTTTGTCTCTTAAAGATTGTTTATGAGTGCCAGAATAGAAATGAAGGGTATACGCAATATTGGTTCCTACCAATTTATCATTAGCCGCAATATCTACATCTTGTGACCAGGTTGGAGTGCCACAAATAATTAAATTATCGGGGTCATATTTTCTTATTGTATCTATCACTGCTTGATCATAGGGCTTTACAACTGCTGCCCACGACACTTGCAGCGGTTCGTTAAAAGGCTCATAAATAACATTGGGTTTGTCGCCATATTTTTTAGCAATCTCTGCAAAAAATTTGGTGGATGCCTGTAAATGATCTGCTGCATTATGATCATGCCAGTCAACAATCACATACATTCCATTTGCGATGGCTGCATCAACGAGATCAAACACTTTTTGTTTTTCAGTATCAGGGCTAGTCAGATAGCCTCCATTTTCAACTGCCATTGCGGCTCTAACAACATTACAATACCAATCATCTTTTAGCCATTTTACAACACTTGCATTATAATATTTACCCATCCACTGACTCCAGAAAAAAGACATTCCTCTTAATTGAACAATGGAATCACCAGTACCAACAATTTTATTTCCAACTACCCTGAGTGGACCATAATATTCAACGGCAGTGCTATTTGTTAAATTCTTTTCAGGGACGGGTACAATAGGTGTTATGGGGGTGATAACTTCAGGCGCTTGAGACTTCTTGCAAAACACAAATAGTACTGAAAATAGTAAGATAGCGATCGTGGTTTTCCTAATTTTCATTACATTTTTTGTTTTGATTTAACCTACTATTTGTTTACTAAAAGCAAGTGCAATTTCTGCTCCTAATTTTGCATTATTTTTTATCAGTGCGATATTCGATGAAAGACTTTCTCCCATTGTATGATCGGCGATATACTTCAACAAAAATGGTGTTAAGTTTTTTCCGAAAACATTTTGAGCTTTTGCTGCTTCCAATGCTTTTACAATTGTTATTTCGATAATTGCTGCAGGAATTTCCTGATCAATTGGAATTGGATTCGCTACCAATACAGCACCGGACAATTGCATCTTCCATTTAGCGTGTAACATGGCTGCTATATCAGCAACAGTCTCTAAACGCAAAGGAGAATCAAAGCCACTGCTGTTCGAATAAAAACTAGGAAAACTATTTTGTCTAAATGTTACAACAGGGATACCCATTGTTTCTAAATATTCTAAGGTAAGACCAATGTCTAAAATTGATTTTACTCCAGCAGAAATGATGGCCACTGAAGTGTTTGCCATCTCAGTTAAATCGGCTGAGATATCCATAGTGGTAGCAGCATCTCTGTGTACTCCGCCAATCCCACCAGTAACAAATACTTTTATACCTGCCATCGCCGCAATCCGCATGGTTGCGGCAACTGTGGTTGCGCCCATTAATTGCTGACTCACTACAAAGGGCATATCTCGCAAACTCACTTTCCAAGTATTGGTGGACTGAGCAAATGTTAGTAATTGTTCTTCGCTTAATCCAACCCGGCATTTCCCATCCATGATGGCAATGGTAGCAGGAACCGCGCCGTACTCCCGCACGATAGATTCTACAGCCTTTGCTGTTTCAATATTTTGAGGATAGGGCATCCCATGAGAAATGATTGTAGATTCCAATGCAACTACCGGCTTGTTTTGTTCAAGCGCTAATTGGACTTCTGGATTGATCTCTAGAAATGCTTTCATTAATCTGGGTAGTATTTACTCACATGATCCAACAAAATGGTTTGTGTAAGATGGGTAGCAATAGATCCATTTACTTGTAAAATTTCTGCCGACAAAGTGTGCGCCAATTTCAAGCATTCGCTTTCGCTTCTACCTAAGTATTTTCCTAATAGATACCCAGATAAAGAACCATCACCAGCACCTGTACAATCTACCACTTCAATATCTGGTGCGTGTAAACTAATCGTTTGATCTTTACTATAACGTGCCGAACCTTGTTTACCGTTATGCAACCATACGTTTTGAATTCCTTTATTCAAAAGCTCTTCTACTTGCAGTTGCGTTAAAAAAGCTTTATCTGAACACAACACTGGCAGTTCGTCTTCATTAGGAGTGATTAAATACAATCCCGACAGGTCTACCTCTTTAAACTTCCTAGCAGGAGGCACAGACACAGGTTCTAGAATAAAAGGGATTCCAGATGACTTACTAAAATTGAGTAACCATTCTACCGTTTCGATATTCAAATTTGCATCACCCAATAAATAGGAAGCAGTTTTTAATAAATCAGTGTGTGCGGCCAGATGCGCTGGTGTTATTAAATGATTGGCAGCATTGGTTAAAAAAGCCGCAAACAAAGAACCATCTATGTTTAAGATCCCTGTATATTTTCCAGAAAGTCCTTCTCGAGTAATAGAAGCATCCAGTTTAACGCCTGCATTGATACAAGTTTTTTTCAACCAGTCGCCATCACTATCATTACCAAACACACTAATTAATTGAACTGGCACCCCAATAATAGCTAGTTGATGTGCAATGTTTCGCGAAACCCCGCCCGCTGTTTTGGTAACTATCGCATCACTGGTGGTGGCTAATAATAATTCGTTACTAGCATGAATTAATTCATCCACAAGAGCGGCTCCGATACAAATAATTGGGTTTGGCATGCTGCAAAAATAAAAGAAATGCTCAAATATTAAATATTATTCATTACCCAACAAGTTATACACTGTTGATTTTATAACCATCCGAATTTTTCTATCAATTTATCTTTTTTGTTTCTTGCTACTGGAATATTGCAATCATTGCTCATGATTAGGTAATTACCTTCCCCTCTTACATACTTTTTAATATGATCTAGATTCACTAGATATTGCCGATGCACTCTTAGGAAATTCCTTTCTTCCAATACTTCCTGTATATCACCCAATGTTTTACTAACCAAGTATTGTTGCCCTCCAGCTACTTGAAATCGGGTGTAGTTATTTTCCGATTCGCAATACAACACATTTTTTACCTCAGTAAATATTACGCCGTTCTGATAAGGCAAGGCTATTTTATCAGGAAAGTATTTTTCTCCTGCATTCAACTGTTGTTTCATTAATTTCAGCTGTTCCTGATTAGGCCTTTGCTGCAACGCTTTTTCAACAGCTACTTTCAGGTCTTTCCCATCAATGGGTTTTAATAAATAATCGAGCGCGTTAAAACGAAATGCTTTAACTGCAAATTGGTCATAAGCAGTTACAAACACCAAGCTGAAATTGATATGGCCGATCTTTTCAAGTAACTCAAACCCATTCATTAATGGCATTTCAATGTCTAAGAAAACAATGTCTGGTAGCAATTCTTTTATCTTTAATAGGCCTTTCTCGCTGGATGTACATTCTGCCAATACTTGCACTTGCGGGCAATACATTTTTAGTTGCAACGCTAATAATTTCACACAATCAGGTTCATCATCTATGATAACTGCTTTTAGCATATTTCAATTATAAGGGTATTTCTATGATTACTTTTGTACCTGTGGCATTGCCATCTTCATCTGTCAGATCATCAATTTTAACTTCCGTTTTTGTTTGGTAAATATGGTTGATGGCATCCAGCCTTTCGGAGGTCATCTTTAAGCCAAACGATTTTTGCCTTGTAGCTGATTTGCTTTTGTGTACCCTCGCCATCTCTCTGCCAATGCCATCATCACTAATTTCAATATGCAATAAAAATTCTGTTGGCTGAGAGATATCAATCGAAATATTTCCTCCTTCTGGTTTGTGCATCAGGCCATGCCAAATGGCATTTTCTACATATGGCTGCAGCAACAATGGTGGAATCTCAATATATTGTTGATCGATATGTGGAAGCACATTTATTTTATATTTCACTTTGTCTTTAAATCGCATGGCTTCCAGTTCTATATAAAGTTTTAGTGTTTCCAATTCTTTTTGGAGGGTTACTTTTTCTGATCTGGAATTTTCAAGTACTAACCGGATAAGCTGAGAGAATTTGGTAAGGTATTCAGAGGCTGTTAGTGAATCATTTTCAAGTGTGTATAGCTTGATTGAATTGAGACAATTGAAAATAAAATGTGGATTCATCTGAGCACGCAGCGCAATCATTTCTGTCTCCGCAATCTTATGTTCAAATGCTGTTGCAACCTGTTGTATTTTTTGTGCTTCTACCAGTTTATTTTGTGCTTCCAGTTCTGTAGTTCTTTGATGCAATGCAGCCTGCAATTGCAGGTTGTAATTTGCCTGTAATTTATTTTTTTCAAGTAATACCAAATTACTACGGTAAGTAAGTGCAAAAGAAAAACAAATGGCCTCTATAACTAAACCCATCATTAGAAATACAATTGGGAAATTAATGATCAGGAATATTTCATAATTCATATTTACTGGAGGGGCATATAATTTCAGTAAAGGCAAACACCATAATATCAGCAGACTTACTATCCCCCCAAACAAAAACCATTTCACTGGATCTTGACTCTTTACAGTAAGAATACCCAAAAATATATTGAGTATGATAATTGCAAATGGAGTTAAAATGATTCCATAATAATTTGAATTAAATGGGAACCATCCAAATTGAACTTCTAAAAGTTGTAGAATCATTTGAACAAAACAAACTAGTGCCAGAATTTTTACAAGCAGCCAACCTTTTTTAAAGTATTTATTTAATTGAAGCATGCTTCCAATGAAGAAACTATAAAGTATTGGTATCAAGTAAACGAATACTGAAAAAATAATATCATGCAGTAAAGGAGAAAACATGGCCATCCCTAACCTGATATCCATCCAGTGCAAACAAGAAAAGAAAGCTGCAATTGTATATGAAATATACCAGATAAAAGAAACTTGCCGGTATAAATAATAATTGTAAGCAGCATAAATGCCTATAAAAAAGAAACATCCAGCCATAGCAGCCAAAAGCAGAAAAAGATATCTAGCTCCGAAGACGTTTCTCTGCTCTTCTACCATACCTGAAAATTTTGTTTCAAGAAATATAACAGGTCCTATCAGCTGATTCTGTCGGTCTTCAGTACGGAGCCAAAAGGTGGTGGTGGTTTGGGGCGGCACTACTACTGGAAGCCTCCCTCGTTCATAAGCAAAATTAGTACCAGGTGGTATGAAGCCCCTAGTCTCATAAGCACCACTTCTAGCAATCAACTGATTTCCAACATATAATCTAGTAAAATAATGTACAGTACTTATACTCAAGTTTACTGTGTCTTTTACAGATATATTTCGAACAATAAATTTTTTCCATTGAATAATTAACGGCTTATTACTTGTTTTTTGTTGACGCCATTCATTTCTATAAGGAACAAAAATTTGATTTTTTACTGCTTCAAATGAAAGTGCAGTATCACCCATTTCCTGATAAATGAAACAGTAATCTGCAATATCAAATGATTTTTCCCATTTGGGCTGGCCGTTTAAAATAAGTGTATCCTGAGCAGTGCAATCATGGTTGAATAAAATACAAAAGAAAAAAAAGAGAAAAATCCGTTGCATATCTAACTGTATAATTTAAAAATAACCAATGCTAATAGATCTGCCTAATACATTTGGTGAACGACCAATATTTTGAGGGAAAGGCAAATGCCATACTATTAAGTGCACGATATGGCATTTAATGCAGTTGCCTCAGAAACATGGCTTTTCACCATTCTCTTTTTTAAGGATAAGCACAGAATATGCAATTTCAAGCAACCAAAATATAAACAATGATCTCTTCAGAACTATCTCAAGACAATTCCAAGAATAATAGAGGTATTACCACCCGGCTTATCTACTTTTTTATATTTCTTCTTTTTATCAGTTTTGCCGGTTTTTATAAAACGTACCTTATTAAATTCCCAAATTTTGATGGCTTTACCTGGGCACATCATTTTCACGGGGCCGTAATGCTTACATGGATCTTTATTTTGATTGCACAACCTATTTTTATTAGAACTAATAGGATAAAATGGCACAGATTTGTTGGCAAAGCTTCCTATTTTGTATTCCCCTTATTGCTGCTATCCTTTTTCCTTGTTGCGCGAGAAGGTTATCTAAGAAATATTAAAACGATTGGTGAAACAGAAGCATTGGCATCAATGGGATTTAGCGGTATTCCCGACATGTTTTATATCAGCATTTTATATGGCTTGGGTATTTATTATAAAAAGAAAACGTCCTACCATCTCCGCTTTTTTGCCTGTATTGGATTGCTGATATTAGGTCCCGGACTTGGACGTTTTTTGCTTGCAGTTTGCGGTTTGCCATTTGGGGCTATCCCTGCAATGATTGGAGTTATCGCGTTATTTACATTGGGGTGGATGATATTTGACATCAGGCAAAAAAGGTCTGCATTTCCTTTAGGAGTATTTATAGCAATTATCGCCATTTCTTTTTTGATTGGCCCAAACAGTCATTCTGCCTGGTGGCAAAGTTTTGCCAAGTGGATTGCTTCTCATTTATTTTAGATTAATATATATTATTCAGAAACCATTTATGAAACCAAAGAAAACAATTGCCTTCATTAGCATATTTGGCTTGATTTTATTCTTAGTAATCGTAATCATACTTCATTTTTTAAGACCAGATAAAAATATGCTAACATGCTTTGTAAGTGAATACGCAGTCGGCAAGGTTAGTTGGCTGATGACAATTGCATTTTTTGCATTGGCCTTTGCATCAACACTAATACTTAGAGATTTGATGCGGCATGTTACATCATCTAACTTAGGTATAATAACACTTAGCATTTTTTGTATTGGTATTTTTTTAGCTGGCATATTCCCAACAGATATACCTGGAGAGCAACGAACAATTGAGGGCTTGATACATGGATTTGCAGCATTAATTGCATTACTTAACCTTGGCATTTCAATGATAGCATGGGGAATTTCGTTTAAGAAAAATTATGCATTAAAAAAGTATGCAGGGCCCACCGTTTTTTGGGGCTTGATCAGTTTGATACTATTAACCATTTTTATTGCCAGCCCCATTTCTCTAAGGGGATTAACACAAAGGCTTTTATTGTTCTGTGATATCAGTTGGCTTTTGTGTGTAGGTGTGAAACAATATCAACTAGTTTTAAATTAAAAATGCCTTGTAAATAAACAATTTACAAGGCATTGTGGAGTC
>JAPLEO010000114.1 GCA_026391125.1 Bacteroidota bacterium | reverse complement strand
GTTCCTTTCCAATTGTATTATGGTCCAAGTGATTTTAATATTCTTAAGAAGCAAGCTCCAGAAATGGACAAGATCGTGAATCTTGGAAGAGACATGTATTCTTTTGTACGCCCCATTAATAAATACATCATCATGAATGTGTTTAATTTCTTTGCAGGCTTTGTAAAGAATTACGGTTGGGTAGTATTGCTACTTACATTATTCATTCGTTTGGTTACTGCACCTCTTACCTATAGTAGCTACTTGAGTGGAGCTAAAATGAAAGTGATGCGCCCAGAGCTAGATGTATTGAAAAAGAAATTTGGCGATGATCAACAAGGTTTTGCAATGGAGCAGATGAAGCTCTTCCGAGAAGCGGGCGTTAATCCGTTGGGCGGATGTATTCCGGCCTTGCTACAGATCCCTATCTTCTTTGCGTTGTATAGTTTCTTTAACTCCAATATTGCACTGAGAGGTCAGGCTTTCTTGTGGAGTCAGGATTTATCATCTTATGATGTGATAGCTAAATTGCCTTTTACCATTCCAATGGGATTTGGTGATCATATTAGTTTGTTTACAATTACTGCGGTAATAACTAGTTTCTTGATCTCTATTTATAATATGAGCATGACACCAACACAGGATAATCCTGCTTTGAAATACATGCCATATTTCTTCCCATTCATGTTGTTGTTCATCTTTAACAGATTACCATCAGCATTGACTTGGTATTATACCGTATCAAACATTATTACATTGGGACTTCAATATGTGATACAGAATTATATCATTAATCATGATAAGATCTTGGCCAAAATTGAAGTAAAACGGAAGGCTCCAAAAACAAAAACAAAGTGGCAGGAGAAATACGATGCCATGATGGATAGTAATAAAAAAGTACAGGATTTAAAAGAACGTACTCAGAAGAAAAAATAAATAAGTTAAAGCCCTCTGAAATTCAGGGGGCTTTCTTTTTCATTATCAAACTATAGAGACATGAAAAAAATCATTGGTTTGCTTTTTGTAATATTTGGATTAACTATTTGCAGCTTTGCGCAGCAAAGGGTTGTAGCTGAATGCACAGTAACCTATCAAATTAGTTTAGAAGAAAGCAACACAAGCAAAGAAGTGCAAAATGCAATTCAACAAAGCACAAAAACAGTTTATATTAAGGGTAATGATAGTAGGGTTGATCTAAATAGTCCATCATTATTATTATCGATCATCTATGATAAATCAAATGGTTCAGCTGTAATCCTAAGAGAGTTTGGGAATAACAAATTTATGACTAGCCTTAGTAGCAAAGAATGGAAGAATGCAAATAAGCAATTCGAAGGAATGAATATTAAATTAACTAGCGAAACCAAAAGTATTTTAGGATACGATTGCAAAAAAGCAGTGTTAACGCTAAAAGATAGTTCTGTGTATAATGTGTTTTATGCTACTGCCATCATTCCTTCTGTTCGAGAATTTGAATATCAGTTCAAAGATGTACCTGGATTTGTATTGGAGTTTGAAGGAAAGGAAGGTGGCGAAGCTTCCCCAATAGTTAGATATAAAGCAACAAAAATTAATTTGAGCCCAGTTCAGGCTTCAAAATACGATATTCCAACAAGTGGTTATAGATTGTTAAATTAGTGGTGAGGTGCAACCGGAGTTTTAAACTTGGTTGGAACCTTTACTTTGAACTTGTATGGATATACAAATGTGGTATTGCCATTATCAAAACGCAACATAGAATTAACTTCAGAATTGTTTTGATTGTCTTTATTGATCAAAAGTTGCGTACCTCTAAATTGTAGACTCGATTTCATAGAAGAATAAGTCATGCTTTTTCTAGAGAAGGAGTTCAGGTTTTTAAGCGAATATTTGCTGTTCTTATTGTGCTCGTCAGTAATTCCAGAGAATGAAAAAGCCGCATACGCCACCTGAATTGCCATCACCAAAATGATGGAAAATCCGAATTTTTGTATGTTTTGCCTTGTTTTCATTATAGTAAAGGTAATTCTTTTTCTTAATTATTTGACAATTAACCTAATATTAATAAGACGCATGAAATTGAAAAAAGTTGCCTGAGACTTTAAAAAAAGTGAAAAAAAGGTTTTATATTCAATAAACCGATAGTCCAATGAGGGAAAATCCATACCGCGAAGACCGAGAGGAGCTCAAAGAACTCTTGATGCAATACCAAAATCTTAGGCAAGGAATTAGTCATTCTTTCATAGAGGAAGATGCTTTTGAGCGAATTATCGACTATTTCGACGAAAAAGATGATATGCATGCTGCTTTAGAAGCTTCCGAGATAGCTTTAGAGCAATTTCCCTACTCCGCACTACTAATGATAAAAAAAGCTGATTTGTTGCTAGCTAGCAGAAAATATCAGGAGGCCCTGAATATTTTAGAAACAGCGGAACTTTTCGACAGCAATGATGTAAATCTCTATATTTTAAAGACAGATGCCTACCTGGCATTGGATCAGCAAGCCAAGGCTGTTGAACTTCTGGAGGCGGCACTTAACCTTTTTGAGGGGGAGGAGCGACTAGACCTTTTATTCGAATTGGCAGATGTATACGATGATTACGAGGAATTTGACAAGGTTTTTGATTGTTTGAAACTGATTCTGGAAGAAGAACCCAATAATGAAGAGGCACTTTATAAAATATGTTTTTGGACAGATTTCACTGGAAGAAACGAGGAAAGTATTAGGGTGCATCAAAGAATCATCGACGAGTTCCCTTACAATGAGTTAGCATGGTTTAATATGGCTGCTGCATTTCAAGGATTAAAACTTTATGAAAAGTCAATTGATGCTTATCAATATGCAGTTGCCATTGATGAGAAATTCGATTATGCTTATCGGAACATGGGTGATGCATTTTTACGCCTGCGTAAGTATAAAGAAGCCATTGAAGTATTAGAAAAAGTCTTGGAATTATCAAGACCTGAAGATGTGATCTATGAAGCTATTGGCCACTGTTACCACCGTTTAGGGAATTATGCTCAAGCAAGATTTCACTACAAAAAAGCAGTGCATTTAAATACAGACGACAGTAAGCTTTATTATAAGATCGCAGTAACTTATATGCTCGAAGAGCAATGGCAAAGCGCATTAAAGCACCTTGAAAATGCGATGCGAATTCATCGCAACATGACGGAATATAATCTTGCAATGGGCGAATGTAGAATGAATCTTGGCCAGTATAAAGAAGCAATTCAATACTTCAGTGTGGTAGTGCGGCAGAAACAAAAAAATGTTGCCGGATGGGAAGCGTTGATACGTTGTTTACTGAAAGGAGAATTTTACGAAGAAGCACTTGTTCAATCTGTGGCTGCAATGAAAGCAACAAATGGCAAACCCATCTTTCTATTCTATCAAAGTACAGCACTATTTGTAAATGGGAAAACCAAGGAGGCATTACTGAGACTAGAAATGGCGATGGATAAAGCACCCAAACTGCTTAAAAAGTTTATAGAACTAAATCCTGCTATTTTACAGAATAATCAGGTGGTTGATATTGTTGCCCGATATAAAAAAGGTAGGAAAATATAAGAAAACTTAAACAAAGCTATTGCGGCAACTCCGTTGAAAGTCGCTCGATTAACCTATTTTTGCATCCGAAAATCAAGCGAAATGAATTTTAATTTAACACAGATACCAGATCGGATAAAAAAACCTAGGGCTCACGGAATTACAATGGTAATGGATAAGGGGCTTAGTATTCCAGAAGTGCACAATTTTATGAGTATTGCTGGTCCGCATGTTGACATTGTTAAATTAGGCTTTGGAACCGCTTATGTAACTCCGAATTTAAGAGAGAAGATTGAAGCATATCAGTCGTACGATATTCCTGTATATTTCGGAGGCACATTGTTTGAAGCATTTTTAATCAGAAATCAATTTGATGATTATTTAGCTATGTGCAAAGATTACCATATTGATTATATAGAAGTGAGTGATGGTTCTATTAGTATTCCGCATCCTGAAAAATGTGGTTATATTGAAAAACTAACCAAGCATGCTACAGTGTTGAGTGAAGTTGGTAGTAAAGATGCAGCTCATATTATCCCGCCTTATAAATGGATCGAACTCATGCGCGCTGAATTGGAAGCCGGTTCATCCTATGTGATTGCAGAAGCCAGAGAAGCTGGTAACGTTGGTATTTATCGCGGTAGCGGAGAGGTTCGTGAAGGATTGGTTCAAGAAATATTAACTCAGATCCCGGCAGAAAAAATTATTTGGGAAGCACCACAGAAAGCACAACAATTATATTTCTTAGAATTGATTGGTTGCAACGTGAATCTTGGAAATATTGCTCCTAATGAAATGCTTGCATTGGAAGCTATGCGAATTGGTTTAAGAGGGGATACATTTACTTTATACCTAGATAAATAATCCTGCCATGCGTTTATTTGGCTTATTGGGTTATCCGTTAACGCATTCATTTTCGCAGAAATATTTTACTGAGAAATTTCATCAGCTTGGCTTTACAGATGCAGCTTATGAAAATTTTTCAATTCCCGATATTCAAGAATTATCTATGATTCTTGATTCCAAAAAAGGATTGGAGGGATTTAATATTACGATTCCTTATAAAAAAGCGGTCATTCGTTTTTTAGACGAAGCCTCAGAACCCGTTCAAAAAATGGGTGCCTGTAATTGCGTCAAAATCTCTAATGGAAAATTAAAAGGTTTCAATACAGATGTGGTAGGCTTTCAAAAAACGCTAGAACCTTTTCTTAAACCCTATCACCAACGGGCATTGATCTTAGGTACAGGTGGAGCTTCTGCTGCAGTTGAATATGTATTTCAGCAATTAAGAATTCCTTATCGATTTGTGTCAAGAAATGAAACAGCTGATACAATCACCTATCAAGCATTAAACAAAGACATACTCGATACTCATCAGTTGATCGTTAATACAACCCCACTTGGAATGTACCCCAACGTGGATGCTTGTCCGGAGATTCCTTATCAATTATTAACAGCACAGCATCATTTATTTGATCTTATTTATAATCCAACAGAGACAAAGTTTTTAAGTCTTGGAAAACAACAGGGTGCTACCATTCAGAACGGATATGATATGTTGATCTTACAAGCGGAAGAAAGTTGGAGAATCTGGAATGAAAAAAGTTAGCAGTTAACGCATAATATTAATTGGATGAAACAAAGAGTCAATTCATTTTTATTAACCCTATTAAGCTTTTCAATTGTCTTAATGCTATTTTCTGCATGTACGAGCAAGGGTGAATTGAAATTGGTAGAATGGCAGGAATCCAAGATGTTTCAGTTGCCCCAACAAGTGATCGATTTCTATTATAATGCAGATACGACTTCCCATAAATTATTTACAATTTTAGACAGTACCTATACCGCCGATGAGTTGTTTGTTAAAACAAGCACCCTTACAGAAACGCATTATACCATTAAGATTAATCACCAACAGCTGCATATTCGCGAAAGAGATTTTAGGGCACCTTTTCTGATCTTTGATAATAAACTCTATTATTCCAAAAGCCTGCTTTTAAAAGGAAAATTGATGACGCCGCAGGATTTATTCATTTATTATGTAGATTTAAAGTCAGTATTGAAATAATAGTAAAACCACAACCAAAACTTTACTGCTATGAAAAATGTATTTGATCAGAACGATGTTAATGAGGTCATCGAACGCATTAATAAGTTATCTCCAGAAACAAAAGCATTATGGGGCAAAATGTCGGTATCTCAAATGCTGGCACATTGTAACGTGACTTATGAAATGGCCTATGAAAATATCCATCCAGAACCCAATTCGTTTGTGAAGTTGATGCTGAAATTATTTGTCAAGAGTTCTGTTGTTAACGAGACTCCTTATAAAAAAAGCAGTCAAACAGCTCCTGCATTTATCATCAAAGAGGAAAAAGATTTTGCAAAAGAAAAAGAGCGTTTGATCAGTTATATCAAAAAAACATACGAACTAGGTGCGTCTCATTTTGATGGAAGAAAGTCTCTTTCGTTTGGGGCACTGAATAAAACCGAATGGAACAATATGTTTTATAAACACCTTGACCATCATTTATCTCAATTTGGTGCTTAATTAGTTTATTGTAAGCGTTTCTTTTAATCTGAGATCTCTTGAGGAAGCGCCAATCATGATCCTGAAGTTTCCAGGTTCTACAAGCTTTTTCATTTGCAGGTCATACATTTCGAGTAGCTCTTTTGAAATGTCAAAAGAGATGGTTTTTGTTTCGCCCTTCTTGAGTGAAACTCTCTGGAATCCTTTTAATTCCATGATTGGTCTTGCAATGGAAGCAAGCTCATCGTGGATATACATTTGCACTACTTCATCTCCATCTCGATTGCCAACATTGGTTAATTGAAAACGAACCTTTGCAGTATCGTTCACGTGCATTTGTTTTTTATCAATTTCAATATTGCGGTATTCAAATTTGGTATAGCTCAATCCAAACCCAAAAGGAAATAAAGGAAGTCCAGTTTGATCTAAATAATCATCCCCACGCCCAGTAGGTAAGTGGTTATAGACCAATGGTAGCTGACCTTCTGATTGCACAAAGCTAATAGGAAGTCTACCAGCTGGATTTGCATCCCCAAACAAAATAGCGGCGATAGCATCACCCCCTTGTATCCCTGGATACCAGCAATCAATGACTGCAGAAACTTTGGGTAACCAATTCTGCATAGTTATGGCACTGCCTCCTACAAGTAGCACAACCACTGGTTTTCCAACTGCAATTAACTCTTCTAATACCTTTAATTGGTTTCCAGGTAAGGCCAATGAAGACCGATCTCTAAATTCACCTTCTTCTATACCGGCTGCAAAAATTATTAAGTCAGATTTTTGTGCTAATGCTACAGCTTCTTTTAATTGTTGTTCTTCTTGATTCGGCTTTTTCCAAACCAGTTGTATATGTGCATTTCCGTTCGGCTCTTTAAATTCTATATGTATAGGATAGGTCTTATTTTTTTCAAAATAGTAATCCACGAGATCTGTATGGAATCCTTGTTTCTCCCAACGATCAATCAATAATTGATGGTTGATGTACAAACGATATCCATCATTGCCTTTAAGTCCAACCGCAATTTTTTCACTACTCGAAGCAATAAAATCACCCGTCCATTTTGCACTATAAAAATCTGCTGTTAGCGCTGGTGAAGGAGGATATAAAGTCCAATTAAAATCAATGACAGCATCAATTCTTTGTAGAATTGGGTTTCCTGTTGCATCAATATTATTGAAATATTCTCCCAATAAACCTGCCTGCTTTTTTCCATCTTTCATGGACGATAAATTGATTGTCGGAATGGGTTGTAGATCTTGGTTTAGGCGAGTAGATCCAGGAGAAAATTGGATATATACATTTCTTTTTGATGCTAAAGAATTTATTCCATCTAGGATATTGATTTTTCCGAATCCTGGTCCAGAGTAGCCTCCTAGTCTGCCTTCTACTGCATCAGTACCGATTACTGCAATGCGGTGTATATTTTGTTGGATCGGTAAAATTTGCTTGTCATTCTTTAATAAAACAATCGATTCCTCAGCAGCTTTTTTTGCAATTTGAAGATTGATCATTACAGAACTAGTATCACTAAAATCTTCCGAAATATAGGGATGTTCAAATAAGCCTAATTCAAATTTTGCTGTCAATACACGCGCAACAGCAGCGTCAATAGTAGTAGTTGGAATACTGCCATCTAGGAATGGTTGCATAAATAGTTTTCCATGTTCCTGTGCTGTTTGGAAAATTACATCGAGACCGTTTACGATGGCCTGTTTACCAGATTCTGCATAGCTATTTGAAGTGTTGTGTAATACATTGGCACCGCCCACTGCGCTGGCATCAGAAATCACAAAACCATTAAAGCCCCATTTTTCTTTAAGTGTGGTATTGAGTAGCCAATTGTTGGCTGAAGCCGGACTTCCATCAACAGAATTATAGGCCGTCATGATACTTCTTGCACCTGCTTTTTTGATCACGTTGATAAAGGGAACAAAATCATTTTCAAACAATCTTCTTTCGTTGTAGTGAATTGGATAACTATCTCTTCCACCATCACCCTCGTTGGCAATAAAATGTTTTGGGGTAGCAATGATATTATTTCTTTCAAATGCGCCAATGTAAGCAACACCCATGGCTGAGCTAAGAAATGGATCTTCGCCATAGGTTTCTTCGGTTCTACCCCAACGAGTATCAGTAGCTAAATTGATAACAGGTGAAAGTATTTGTCGAATACCTCTCGACTTTGTTTCCAAAGCAATGGCATTTGCTACTTGGTGCATCAGAGCCGTATCCCAAGAGGCAGCTAGTGCAATTGATTGAGGGAAAACGGTTGCGCCTTTTCGAACTAATCCGTGCAAAGCCTCATCGAAAGCAATCATTGGAATCCCCAACCTTGTTTGTTCAACAAAATATTTTTGAATCTGATTGATCTTTTTCGCTAAGCTTTTAGCGTCATCATGCACACCATATTTCAGAAGCTGATTTGTTGCGCCACTATTCGTTGTTTCTGCGCTTACTTGAAAACCAAATAATCCATTTTTGTATTTAGCTTCCTCACCCGGAGCAATTTCTCCTAGGATCATAAATAGTTGCCAGAATTTTTCTTCTGGATTCATTCTAGATATGAGGTCGTTCACTCTTTGAGGGATGGGAAGCTTTGCATTCTTATAGCTTGGGATTGATTGTGCTGTTAGGTTTCCAATATTTAAAAGGAGTGAGGCAATCAAGATCAAAAAAGGAATTGGTCGCTTCATAATGTTGATGTGAATGATAGAACTATTGTGGCTGTGTTAGTTTGGCAATCGCGATAGCAGGGATACTCGTTTTCTTTTTGAGTGTATAATCAAAACAAATCATCCCTGTTTTTGCTTTTCCTGCAACTATTATTGCTTCTCTGTTAATGATCTCTAATAAATAAAAGATATCAAAACCTAATTTATCAAAACCTTCTGCTTGCACAGAAATCCTTACTATGTCGCCATAGTTTAATTCATATCGATATTCAATTGCAGAATCAGCCATGATCAATCCGAATCCTTCAAAGTCTAATTCTTTGTAACCGTATTGTAGCAAGAATTGCTGACGCGCTTCTTGGATCAGTGCTAGAAAACTGTCATTGCCAACATGCCCGCCATAATTTAGATCTGTGATCCGAATCTGTAACTCGGTTGAGAAGGAATAATGTTCTGGCATCGCCAATTTTATTCTGTTCATGATACCTTTTGTTTTAGAAATTCTATGAGTTGTGCAACTGCTTTTTTCCTGTGACTGAATTTGTTTTTCTCATCCATACTCATTTCTGCAAATGATTTATCTGAGCCATCAGGAACAAAAACGGGATCATACCCGAATCCTTCTAAACCTTTTTGTATTTCTATAATACGCCCCTTGCAAATACCTGTAAAAAGGTATTCTTGATCTTCCCAAATGAGCGAAACAACTGTTCTGAATTGTGCAGTTCTATCTTGTGATCCTTGTAGTTTTTCTAAAAGAAGTAGAAAATTGTCTTGAAAATTTCTGTCCTCACCAGCATAGCGAGCACTTTTTACTCCCGGCTCACCATTCAGAGAAAAAACTTCTAGTCCAGTATCTTCACTAAAGCAATTCTTATTAGTAATTCGATGTATCGTAGATGATTTCTCTGAAGCATTTGCTTCTAAAGTTGCATGCGGCTCAGGAATATCAATATCAATTCCTGCGTCTTTTAAGGTAATCACATGAAAGGGCGTTTGTAAAATTGATCGGATCTCATTTACTTTATTCTGATTATTGGTAGCGAATACAAGTTCAATTAATTCCATCCTTATAATTTGTTGATTGTTTCCAGGTTCTCAGCAAGAATCGTTCCGTTTCAAAAAAGATTTGGTCTCGCATGAATTGTTTAATTAAAATTATAATTGAAACATATTCTTTAAGCTAGCCCATAACTTAGACTTCTCCAGTTTTGCTTCTTGTGAATCTCCTTCCATAGTTTTTAAAGATGAAGCAAAAAGAAATTTACAGTTGTCATGTAACTGCACCTGGTAGTTGGGTATCGTAAATGGAAGTTGGATCTCTTTTGTTTGTAAGTCAAAAGCAATAATAAATTTCGGCTGAAGTTTTTGTTTCAGATCAGCATACACGAGCGCATTGTTTAGATGGTTTACTAGTGCTATATCACCTAAGTTTAGTTTGCAAGCGTTTAATATATTAGATAGAAACTGCAAATGTTGATCGTTAATAAAAGCCACATCAGCCTCCTTAATAAGTATCGTAACTTTTTTCCCATTATTTCCTAAGTACCATTGTTTCTCATTTGTTACTGTTGGTTCAACTGATGGCTTAGGGGTAACAACTGGTTTAGTTTTTGTACTACTTTTTGCTGCCTCGATGGGGATCTTAATTTCTGATGTCTTTAATACATTTTCAACTGGGGCTTCCGTAGTTTTTATAGGTGTAACTATATCAGTGCCAAGCACCAATAAATTGGTATATAAATCGGCTATTACAAAATCGGGAAGCTGTGTTTTTTCGGTTGACATCGGTAGTTTACAAAGATAACGATTGTTAGCTTTTATTTTTTTCGTTTATTTGCAACAAATATAAAACTATGGTAGCAGCGGCGGACATAAAGATTGAGAAAATACAAGTGAGCAAACTATTAGAATTGAGCCTTGAGAATTTGCCTTTTGGAAGGTATTTTACTGATCATATGCTTGAAGCTGATTATATTAATGGTGAGTGGACCAACGTCTCCATTAGACCTTATCAAGCGTTGTCGTTCGAACCTGCATTGTCGGCGTTACATTATGGACAGTCGATCTTTGAAGGAATCAAAGCCTATAAAACTGAATCAGGTGAAGCTTATATTTTTCGTCCTCAAGACAATTTTATCAGATTCAATACTTCGGCTGAGAGAATGTGTATGCCAACCGTACCTGAGGAAATATTTATTGAAGGGATGCGCCAATTAATAGAAGTGGATAAAGATTGGATCCCCAATCGAAAAGACCATTCTCTTTATATCAGACCATTTATGTTTTCAACAGATGCATTTTTGGGAGTAAGGCCATCTACTACTTATAAGTTTTTGGTTATACTTAGTCCGTCTGGTCCGTATTTTGCCGCACCAATGAAAATTTTGGTGGAGGAAAATTATACGAGAGCTGCTCCAGGTGGTGTTGGATTCTCAAAGAATGCAGGAAATTATGGTGGCAGTTTAATTGCGGCCCGCAAAGCCAATGAGATTGGTTATGATCAGGTATTATGGACTGATGCTTTTGAGCACAAGTGGTTGCAAGAAGTGGGTATGATGAATGTTGTCTTTATCATCGATGGCATTGCAGTAACCCCATCATTAGAAGAGGGCACCATTTTAAAAGGAGTTACTCGCGATAGTGTATTAACACTTTTAAAGAAAAGAGGCATTAAAGTAGAAGAGCGTAGAATTAGTATTGATGAATTAATTGAGGCTTATAAAGCTGGAAAAGTGCAGGAAGTTTTTGGTACTGGTACAGCAGCAACAATTGCTCCAATTAAGGAAATGAAATATAAGGATACGATCATGCAATTCGATACCGATAAATGGACAATTGCTCCAGCTATCAAAAAAGACATGGATGATATTAAATCATGTGCAGTTGCAGATGAAAACGGCTGGATGTTTAAAATTTAATTTTCTATCATAGTATTCGAAGCCCGCACTAATCTTTAGTAGCGGGCTTCTTTTTTTTAGCTTCATCTTCCTGCTTAAATTTTCTTTTAATACCGTATCCAATTCCAGCTGCTAATAAAATGCTTAATCCACCATCAATGGGCACATCATTGGTATCCTGATCAAATCCTGGAGGTTGGGCCATGAGAAAGAGTGGGATTAAAATGCTAAGACAGGAAACAAACAATTTGATAATCCTATTCGTATTCATAAAGTACATTTTAGTTGTAGATAATTTTTTTACTGATAGTTTCATCTCCATTTGAAATGATGAGTACATAGGTCCCGATTGCCCATTTTTTCATAGAAATGGAATGCGTGATAAATGGTTGTGCTTCTATTTTTTCGTTTAATAAAACCTGTCCCAAAGCATTTCTCAAACTCAGATAGATGGGCAATTTTTTATTGGTAGCAATACGCAAAAACAAAAAGTTGTTGGTGGGATTCGGGAACACAAAACAGGAAAGACCATTGGGTGAAATTGGGGGTAGGAGTGGACTCGTATTTTTATTTTTTAGTTGAATTTCGAACCTGTTATTCTGACCCATTTGTGGTAAACTATCTGTTTGAAACGAATAGTAAAAGTTATCGTTCATGATGATAGTAGCATGTTCCATTTTATCAATAAAATACAAATCATAATCGGGTAGGTTGGGAAAACTAGCAACTTTTAAATTGA
Organism: Bacteroidota bacterium; assembly: GCA_026391125.1. Taxonomy (GTDB): domain Bacteria; phylum Bacteroidota; class Bacteroidia; order Chitinophagales; family Chitinophagaceae; genus Sediminibacterium. The sequence continues at coordinate 13,144 of JAPLEO010000114.1, read as the reverse complement.
ATTTTTTATTCAATGAACTAACTAATCCAATGGGTATAATAGTGGGATGTTGACTTGATCTGGTATCAATGCAAAGTTTTTCATTTTCTTTACTCAGACTAAACAAATTGAATTCAAGATTCAGCATTTTCTTTGCATCAAATTTGTCGATACTATCAGTGGCATCTGATTTGAAAATAAAGAGTTGATGATCCCAAACAACACTATCCGCTTCTACTAATAATTCAAGTTGGTTCTTTGGTTTTTCGTTGGCACCTAAAACCCTCATAGCTAGATTGGCAGATGTTTTGCAGGATTCAGGAAATTGAATTTGGTTGCCAGTTAATGTGTCGGATGTTTGAGCAAAGAATGCTGTAAAACTTGGGAGTATGATGCTATTTGAAAACGGGTAACAGGTATAACCACCCTTTGTTCCCAAATAAGGATCCCATAGATAATAATTAGGAACAACATTAGCGCCGAGAAGTATTTTACTCATATCAATATCTGCCAGGAAGGGATTCCCGATTAAATTGAAACCTGCATTGTTTATTCCTTTTGAAAGTGTGATTACCTGATTGCCAGAGTTGATACTGTCTTTCATTTGAAGCAGCACTGCAGTGGGTGTATAAGGAAGTCCATCTAATCCCTCAGATTTACTGCCGCGTATGTTGATCCTAATTCCTTGATAAGGTTTCCATGCGTTTGTGCCAAGTCCATTAGTATTGGTAAATGCATTCCACCCAGAAATATGCATGACAGTATCTTCTGTTGTAGCCTGATACCAGAATGCCGAAGGGTTGTTGGTGGATGTATTTGTAAAGCCATTAACGGAGCCACCCAATCCTGTAATATCGATGGAATTGGTTAGTTGATTTAGGGCTATTGAATTAGCAAAAGGGTGACTCATAAATCGATAATTTCTTTTGCTTCCCGGAATGAATTTTTGTACGATTATTTTTCCAATAATTTTGGCGCCATTGCCCATTGGCTGCAACATAGATTCCCCTTTTTCTGAGGCACAAAGGCTTAATAAATTATTGGTGATTAGTTGTGCACTATCCGCGAGCGATAGAAAACCTTTATGATTATTTGGAACAATTTGGACTTGGGTTATTAAACTGGTAGTAGCATTTGCATCCAGGTTGAGGTTGTTGAGTTTTGCATGAGTACTGTCAAATCTTAGTGGCCCTGATTTTCCTTTAATGGTTAATCGAGCGCTATCTGAGCCAATCAATACACCTTGACCCGAGTCCAGAAGATTCGCTACCATCAAATGGAATCCTTTTAAATCGAGCGCATTATTCTTTTCAATGAGGAGATTTCCGACGGTCCAGTTAGCTGATAATTCCAATTTGTTTCCAGTCTGACTGATATGAAATAGGGCAGCATTTTTTGTAAAAGAAATAGGGTTACTGCTATCGGATACACTAAACCAGTTTGATAAAATGCTGGGATCACCTGAGGCGCGGAGATAGAAGTGCGATACAACTTGAATATTCCAATCTGGGAGACTTGTAAAGCGGGTATTACTCCTTGTCCAGTTTTGTACATTACCAATCGCCGCTAAAACTGAATCACGGGTACCAGAGAAGTTGGTGTACTTAAAATATTGGTTATCGCTTTCGGTAGCAAAGTCACGAGCAGTGATGCCATTGATCAGTGCAGCGGGAAGCCATGATTGGTTGGAGGTGGGTATTCCTGTATTGATCCAGGGTCTAGAACCAAAAGCGTATATAAAATTGGGAGCGGAAGCGGGACCCTGAAAGGCAATGATCTCATCTCCCGAAGTGGAGAGTTTGGCTGCAGCTGTGGATACAACGGTGCCAAAATTGGCGACAGGTACAGTCCCAAGGCTATTAAAACTAACTACCACGACAGTGCTTTGAGGTAGACCGGTGTTAGGTGCCGTCCAGGTATGTACCCCTTCAGTGGTACTCACAAAGGCTGCTGGTGTTATGGAAGCGTTCCACCCCTTTTCGGAAAACTGAATTTGGGTATTGGGTGCAAGATCTACAAGGCTAAGAAAGGCAAATTGATCATTATTGTCTGATTGAAAAGCAATAATGGCAATATCCCCAGGTTTTAAAGCCGTTCCCTGGGCTTGTAATTGGGTAAATATGGGGAATAGGCAGATGAATAGGAACAATTTGCGTAGCATAAGAATGGATTAAGGCATCAAAATAAGTAACCGAGAAAGCCATTTGCAATGCCTAAAAAGAGATTGGGCTAAAACCATTTAAAATTTAGGTGTTTCAGATTGTGGGCAACCGAGTGTTTTAGCGGTTTGGGGATTGAAGACGGACTAGAATCGGAATCTTTGGTTAATTTTGGCGACTTCAGCAACATTTTATCCCCGATTTTAAGGCTGATTTGGCTCTAATTTGGATTTTTTTTGAAATAGTGGGGGAAAACTTTTGAAAACATTTTGGTTTTTCACATCCAGCCATTACCTTTGCCGTCCGAAATTTTAAACGGATTAGAATGCCTACAATACAGCAATTAGTTAGAAAAGGTCGCGAAATAATTAGAGCTAAAAGTAAATCAAGAGCTTTGGATGCATGTCCTCAGCGCCGTGGTGTTTGTACCAGGGTTTACACTACCACTCCTAAGAAGCCAAACTCTGCGTTACGTAAAGTAGCGAAGGTTCGTTTGACCAACAAAGTGGAAGTTATCGCCTATATCCCGGGTGAAGGACATAACCTACAAGAGCACAGTATCGTTTTGATACGTGGTGGTCGTGTAAAGGATTTGCCAGGTGTACGTTATCACATTGTACGTGGTAGCTTGGATACTGCCGGTGTAAAAGACCGCAAAAAGAGCCGTTCTAAGTACGGTACTAAGAAAGAAAAAGCAAAAAAATAATCCATTATTTCAGCTGAGTAAAGTTTTAATACTTGAAGAAATTCAGCCCAAATTAAAAATTAGCAATCATGCGTAAAGCACAAGCCAAAAAATTACCTCTAGCTCCAGACGGACGTTTCAATGATAAATTAGTTACTCGTTTCATCAACAATTTGATGTGGCAGGGTAAAAAATCTACTGCAATCAATATTTTTTATGATGCAGTTGATAAAGTAACCAAAGTAACTGGTGAAGACGGTTATGAGGTTTGGAAAAAAGCAATTGCAAATGTAACGCCTGCTGTAGAAGTACGTAGCCGTCGTATTGGTGGTGCAACTTTCCAGATTCCTGCTGAAGTTCGTGCTGATCGTAAAATTTCTTTGAGTATGAAATGGTTAATCCGTTACAGCCGCGAAAGAAATGGTAGAACAATGGCCGACAAATTATCAAATGAGATCATGGCTGCTGCAAAAGGTGAAGGTGCTGCTTTCAAAAAGAAAGAAGATACACATCGTATGGCAGAAGCGAACAAAGCGTTCTCTCACTTCAAAGTTTAATTACAATCCGTATATTATTGAAAAGCCCTTCCGAGACCCGGGAGGGCTTTTTTTTATGGCTTTCAGCCAACAAATTATCCCCATAAGAATTTATTCTTTGTGAACCACTTTTTCAATCGGGATAATTACTACCTTTGCCGCTCGAAAAAAATTTGAAGTGGTCTTCAAAAAATAAAAATTAAACAAGAACTCTTTATGGACACATTGATGCTGGTAAAACCACCACTACCGAGCGTATCCTACGCTATACCGGTATGATTCATAAGATTGGTGAAGTGCACGATGGTGCTGCTACTACTGACTGGATGGAACAAGAAAAAGAAAGAGGTATTACCATTACTTCAGCTGCAGTTAGCTGTGAGTGGAAATTCCCAACCGATAAGGGTACAGCAGATGCTAATACCAAATCTTATTATTTCAATATCATTGATACTCCGGGTCACGTTGACTTTACAGTAGAGGTGGAGCGTTCTATGCGTGTATTGGATGGTTTGATCGCTTTATTTTCTGCGGTTGATGGTGTTGAACCACAATCTGAGACTGTATGGCGTCAGGCAAACCGTTACAAAGTTCCTCGTATTGGTTTCGTAAACAAGATGGACCGTTCTGGTGCTGACTTCCTAATGGTAGTTAATCAAGTTCGTGAAATGTTGGGTGCAAAAGCAGTTCCGTTGCAGTTACCAATCGGTGCTGAAGATGATTTCGTAGGCGTGGTTGACTTGATCACCATGAAGGGTGTTATTTGGGATATGGAAACAGAAGGTATGACTTTCAAGGAAATTCCAGTTCCAGCTGACATGATTGAAGAAGCGAATCATTGGAGAGCTCAGCTGATTGAAGCTGTTGCAGAATATGATGATAATTTAATGGAGAAATTCTTCGAAGATCCAGCTTCAATCTCTGAAGATGAAGTTCACGAAGCGATTCGTAAAGCTTGTATTGATCTTAGCATCGTTCCAATGATGTGTGGATCATCATTCAAAAATAAAGGGGTACAAACTGCATTGGATGCTGTTTGTCGCTACCTACCTTCTCCAGTTGATGTAGAAGATACCGCTGGTCTTCATCCAGACACTGGCGAAACTATTTACCGTAAACCAAATGCGAAAGAACCTTTTGCAGCTTTGGCTTTCAAGATCATGACCGATCCTTTCGTAGGTCGTTTAGCGTTCTTCCGTTGCTATTCTGGTCACTTAGACGCTGGTTCTTATGTATTGAACGTAAGAAGTGGTAAGAAAGAGCGTATCAGCCGTATCATGAAAATGTTTGCGAACAAACAAAACCCAATCGATTTTATCGAAGCAGGTGATATCGCAGCAGCAGTTGGTTTCAAAGAAATCAAAACTGGTGATACTTTATGCGACGAGAACCATCCAATCACTTTAGAGAACATGTTCATTCCAGAACCAGTTATCTCTGTAGCAGTTGAGCCTAAAACGCAAGTTGACGTTGACAGAATGGGTATGGCTATCGCTAAATTGGTGGAAGAAGATCCAACATTAAGAGTTAAAACTGACGAAGATACTGGTCAAACCATCCTTTCAGGAATGGGAGAATTACACCTAGAGATCATCGTTGACCGTATGCGTCGCGAGTTCAAAGTGGAAATCAACCAAGGTAATCCTCAGGTAGCTTATAAAGAATCATTCGGAACAACTATTGAGCATCGTGAAGTGTTGAAGAAACAGTCAGGTGGTCGTGGTAAGTTCGCTGATATTCAATTTTCAATTGGCCCTGCTGATGCAGAATGGCTAACTGAAAATCCAGGAAAAGCATTCCAATTCAAAAACGATTTATTTGGTGGATCAATCCCTAAAGAATTCGTACCGGCTATCCAGAAAGGGTTTGAAAATTCAATGGGAGTTGGGGTTTTGGCAGGTTATCCTGTGGTATCAATGAAGGTAAGAGTATTCGACGGAAGCTACCACCAAGTGGATTCTGATGCGATGTCTTTTGAATTATGTGCTAAGGGCGGTTTCCGCGAAGCTGGCCGTAAAGCAAAACCAACATTGCTTGAACCAATCATGCGCGTTGAGGTGGTAACACCTGATCAGTACATGGGAGATGTGACTGGCGACTTGAACCGTCGTCGTGGTATGTTAGAAGGCATGGACACTCGTGGTAATGCACAGGTGATCAAGGCTAAAGTACCATTGAGCGAAATGTTCGGTTATGTAACTCAGTTACGTTCATTGTCTTCTGGTAGAGCTTCTTCAACTATGGAGTTCAGTCATTATAACCCAGCACCAAACAATATCGCTGAAGAAGTGATTGCTAAGGCGAAGGGTAAAGTGAAATCTGAAGATTAATTTTAAATGTGATCAATTTCCAATATGCCCCGTTCAATTTAGGACGGGGCTTTTTTTAACCCTAAAAGTGATGGAAGGGTGGGATTTGCGTTGGTTGATGGGGATAACTAGGTTGATAAAATCCCCAAAATGGCATTTTGGGTATATTTTTTGAAATATTTCAAAGAAATTCACAAAAAAGATTCAAAAATACTTGCCCAATCAATTACTCCCCCTTACCTTTGCAACCCCAATCAGAAAATTGGGTTTTGTCTATGTCTCAGAGAATCAGAATCAAATTACAATCATACGATCACAATCTGGTAGATAAATCTGCAGAGAAAATCGTAAAAACTGTGCGTAGCACGGGTGCAGTAGTTACAGGTCCAATTCCTTTGCCTACTCATAAGAAGATCTTTACAGTATTACGTTCACCACACGTAAACAAAAAGAGTCGTGAGCAGTTCCAATTAGCAACGCATAAGCGTTTATTGGATATCTACACTTCTTCTTCTAGAACGGTGGATGCACTTAGTAAGTTAGACCTTCCATCAGGTGTGGAAGTTGAGATCAAAGCATAATCTGGGTTAAACTAGATGCTGCGGCAAAAAAGAAGTTCTTTTTAAAAAATACATCACCTACCAATTGGCTTCGGCTGAAAAAGTAGCTCTGATTAAAGAAAGCCACTAATGCGAACAACTCGGGTTGTTCAATGCTAAAGTGGACTAACATATAAACAGGCCCTTCGAGGTTTGTTTACTTCCGGTACTTCTTAGATCACCATAGCTTTAGCGAAGGTGATCCAGCTTAGAAAAAGCGTCCACCTTCGCCAAGGCTTCGGTGGATAGAACAAGAAAAGGTCGGCAGTCAACAGGGATTGAATTTCACTTTCATCGGTGGAATGTCCTAGATACCTCCGCGGGGCACAAACCGCAAAACACGATGAAAGGAATTATTGGAAAAAAAATTGGTATGACCAGCATCTTCTCTGAAGATGGCAAGCAAACAGCTTGTACCATTATCGAAGCTGGTCCGAATACCGTTACTCAGGTGAAAACCATTGAGACCGACGGTTACAGTGCTGTTCAGTTAGCCTATGGCGACAAGAAAGACAAGCACGCTACAAAAGCTGAGATTAATCACTACGCAAAAGCTCAGACCTCCGCAAAAAAATTCGTAAAAGAATTCCGCAATTATTCAATAGAGAAAGCTCTAGGTGAAACCATTTCACTTGACATTTTCGCTGAAGGCGATAAAGTTGAGGTTGTTGGTACAACCAAGGGTAAAGGTTTCCAGGGTGTTGTAAAGCGCCACGGATTCTCTGGTGTGGGTGAAGCATCCCATGGTCAGCACGACCGTTCTAGAGCACCGGGTTCTATTGGTGGATCTTCATATCCTGCAAGAGTATTCAAAGGAATGAGAATGGCAGGACGTATGGGTAACGACCGCGTTAAACTGAAAGGTTTGAAAGTGGTTAAGATTTTCCCTGAAAAGAACTACATCCTGATCAGCGGTTCAGTTCCTGGACATAACGGATCAATCGTTTTAATCCAGAAATAATCACCCACTTAATCTGAAGAAAATGCAAGTAGACGTATTAAATATAAAAGGACAGAAAACCGGTAGAACGGTTGAATTACCTGAAGAGGTATTTGGCATCGAGCCGAATGATCACGTGATTTGGTTGGCAGTTAAGCAGTATTTGGCTGCTGGCCGTCAAGGTACACACAAAGTTAAAACTCGTGCCGAAGTTCAAGGTGCTAGCCGCAAGTTGCACAAGCAAAAAGGAACTGGTGGAGCTCGTAAAGGTAATATCCGTAACCCTTTATACAAGGGTGGTGGTACTATTTTCGGACCAAAACCACACGCTTACGATTTCAAATTGAATCGTAAAGTGAAAGATTTGGCTAAGATCTCTGCTTTAAGTCATAAAGCAAAAGAAGGTGCTATCTATGTGATTGAAGAAGTGAACATGGAAGTTCCTAAAACCAAAGAATTGGTTGCAGCAATGCAAGCTTTAAACTTGAGTGATAAGAAAACATTGGTGGTGTTACCTGAGTACAACGATAATTTATATCTGAGCACTCGTAACGTACCAAATGTTGCTACCACTTTGTTAGCAGACATCAATACTTATGAGATCATGAATGCAGATGTGTTGGTTCTTACAGAGAACACAGCAAAGATTTTTGCAGATGATACCGAAGTAGTAGCGTAATTGAATTAGTAACGTTTCAAATAAAATAAATGAAACCTTCTGAAATATTAATAAAACCGATCTTAACCGAAAAAGCAAATGCTCAGCAAGAAAAATTGCGCAAGTATTCTTTCAAAGTAGATCGTAAAGCAAACAAGCTTGAGATCAAAAAGGCAGTAGAAGATTTCTATGGTGTAACCGTAGTAGATGTGAACACTGTTGTTGTTCCTGGTAAAAATAAAACACGCTATACAAAAGCTGGTTTTATTCAGGGTATGAAATCTGCTTACAAGAAAGCGCTGGTTACAGTAGCTGAAGGTGAGACGATCGATCTTTACGCAAACATTTAATATATAGCAAGCGGAGCTGAAAAATTCGCTGATTAAAAGAAAAAGAAATGGCACTTAAAAAGTACAAACCGATTACAGCAGGAACTCGTTGGAGAGTCGGAAATGCCTATGCTGAAATCACTACAATGACTCCTGAAAAGAGTTTGTTGGAGCCTCAGAAAAATACTGCTGGACGTAACGTTCAAGGCCGTAGGGTATCAAGATATATGGGCGGTGGAAACAAACACCATTACCGTATCATCGATTTCAAAAGAAACAAGAAAGACATGGCAGCAACTGTTATGTCAATCCAATACGATCCAAACCGTACAGCGTTTATTGCATTAGTGCAATACACTGATGGTGAGAAGAGATACATTTTGGCTCCAGCTGGTTTACAAGTTGGTGCAACTGTAATCTCTGGTGATAATGTAGCGCCTGAAGTTGGAAATGCACTTTCTATGAAGTTCATGCCATTGGGTACTAACATTCACAACATTGAATTACAACCTGGACAAGGTGGTAAAATGGCGAGAAGTGCTGGTTCATCAGCTCAGTTAGCTAACAAAGAAGAGAAATTCGCAGTCTTAAAAATGCCTTCTGGCGAATTAAGAAAAGTATTGATCAACTGTTATGCAACTGTAGGTGTGGTTTCAAATAGCGATCATAACTTGGAAACTGCTGGTAAAGCTGGTAGAAATCGTTGGAAAGGTATTCGCCCTCGTGTTCGTGGTGTTGCCATGAACCCAGTAGATCACCCGATGGGTGGTGGTGAAGGTAGAGCATCCGGTGGTCACCCACGTAGCAGAAACGGTAAGTATGCTAAAGGAGAAAAAACCAGAACTAGAGGAAAAGGAAGCGATAAGCTGATCATTCAACGCAGAGATGGTAAAAAATTAGCTAAGTAATTAGCTCAGAAAATAAATCACTAACAGACCAGTAAACTTATAACTATTATGGGTCGTTCGATTAAAAAAGGTCCTTACGTAGACGCAAATTTAGAAGAGAAAGTTGTTGCGATTAACGATGGTAAAACAAAGAAGGGTGTTATCAAAACCTGGAGCCGTCGTAGCACAATCACTCCTGATTTCGTTGGACACACTTTTGCAGTACACAACGGAAACAAATTTATCCCTGTTTATGTAACAGAGTTTATGGTAAGCCATAAGTTAGGTGAATTTGCTCCTACTCGTAACTTCAGAGGTCACGCAGGAACTAAGAAATAAATCATTTTTGGTCTTCCGAGAAGATCTCAAATAAGAAACTAAAAGAAAATGGAAGCAGTAGCTAAACTGAACAATTATCCTACAGGTCCACGCAAAATGCGTTTGCTGGCCGATGTGATCCGTGGCATGGAAGTGGAAAAAGCTTTGGCCATTCTGGAGCATCACCCACAACACAATGCGACTCCTCTAGCAAAATTGCTAAAGAGTGCCATTAATAACTGGGAGCAAAAGAATAGCGGCGCAAGCGCAGCTGACAGCAGCCTAGTAGTAAAAACAATTTTCGTAGATGGTGGTAGAGTTTTAAAACGGATGCGTCCGGCTCCTCAGGGCCGCGGCTACAGAGTTCGTAAGCGTAGCAACCATGTAACATTAATAGTAGATTCTAAAAACTAATTGTAAAACCATTATATGGGTCAGAAAGCAAATCCAATTGGTAACAGGTTAGGTATCATCCGCGGATGGGAAAGCAACTGGTATGGTAGCAAAAAAGACTACGCATCAAAGTTGATTGAGGATCATAAGATCCGTACTTACTTGAATGCCCGTATCAACAAAGGTGGTATCGCAAAGATTGTAATCGAGCGTACCCTCGGCAAATTGATCGTAACAATTCACACGTCTAAGCCAGGTATTATTATCGGTAAAGGCGGTGGAGAAGTAGACCGTATCAAAGAAGAGTTGAAAAAATTGACCGGTAAAGAAGATGTGCAAATTAACATCCTTGAGATCCGTCGTCCAGAATTGGATGCGAACATCGTAGGAGATACCATTGCTCGTCAAATCGAAAACCGTATCAACTTCAAACGTGCCACTAAAATGGCTGTAGCTTCTACACTCCGCATGGGTGCTGAAGGTATCAAGGTAAAATTAAGCGGCCGTTTAGGTGGTGCTGAGATTGCCCGTTCTGAAGAATTCAAACAAGGCCGTGTTCCTTTGCATACTTTCCGTATGGATATCGACTACGCTAATGTGTTTGCACAAACAGTATATGGTAAAATCGGTATCAAAGTATGGATCTGTAAAGGTGAAGTATTAGGTAAGCGTGAATTGAACCCGAATTTTGTTGGTGGAAAAGATATGAGCGATAGAAGGCCAGGTGAAGAAAGAAGACCAGGTGGTGATAGAGGTGATAGAAGAGACGACAGAAGAGGTGGTGGAGATCGCGGTGGTAGAGGTGGAGATAACCGTGGTGGAAACGCTGGTGGTGGAAGAGACAACAGAAGATAATTTAAGGTACTGGTGCCGGTAACGGACATCGATAGTCAATAAAGTTGAATAGCCGACTCTTTAATAAGGAGAGGTCATCCAAAAAACAAAATCAAAATGTTACAACCTAAAAGAAGTAAACATAGGAAACAGCAGAAAGGCCGCATTCGCGAAGTAGCAAAGCGTGGCACTACTATTTCTTTCGGTTCTTTTGCTTTGAAAGCGCTTGAACCAATCTGGTTAACAAACCGTCAGATTGAATCAGCTCGTCAGGCAATGACCCGTGCAATGAAAAGAGAAGGTAATGTGTGGATCCGCGTATTTCCTGATAAAATCATTACCCGCAAACCTGCCGATGTAAGGATGGGTAAGGGTAAAGGTAACCCTGAATTCTGGGCAGCAGTAGTTGAGCCAGGTCGTATCATCTTCGAGTGTGACGGTGTTACTGAAGCAACTGCTAAAGAAGCTATGGAATTAGCAGCACAGAAATTACCAATTGCAACCAAATTCTGTGTAAGAAGAGATTTGCAAGCTTAAACAAAAAACGAATTTGCAATGGCAAACAAACAAACATACGATTTTAATAAAAGCGTGAAAGAGCTGAATGTTTCAGATCTGAAAGCTAAGATCTCTGAAGATCAGTTGAGACTAAAGAAGCTTGAGTTCGCTCATGCTATCTCTCCACTAGAAAACCCGATGAACATTCGCGGTTTAAGAAGAGACATCGCCCGTTTACAAACGGAATTGAAGAAAAAAGAAATGGGTATCTAAACCATAAAAGTTAAGTAATGGAAGAAAGAAATTTGCGCAAAACAAGGATCGGTACTGTAACTAGCGACAAGATGGATAAAACTATCACTGTTGCAGTTGAAAGAAAAGTAAAACACCCGATCTACGGAAAGTTCGTAAAGAAAACAACTAAGTTTCACGCTCATGATGAAAAGAGTGAGTGTGGTATCGGTGATGAAGTTAAGATCATGGAAACTCGTCCATTGAGCAAGACTAAGCGCTGGAGACTTGTAGAAGTTGTTGAAAAAGCTAAGTAATTAGTCTTACATGCTAATGCGATTTTAATGAATTGCAAAAGCCTCTGAAAAAAAATTCTGTAAATGCTCTGGACCAAAAGTCCCTAGCAAAAAGTTTAAAAAAAATGATCCAGCAAGAAAGCAGATTAAATGTAGCTGATAATAGCGGCGCTAAAGAAGTGCTATGTATCAGAGTACTTGGGAACAGCGGTCAGGATTATGCCAAAATTGGTGATAGAATTGTAGTGAGCGTAAAAGCGGCTATTCCGGCAAGTGCTGTTAAGAAAGGTACTGTATCAAAAGCAGTTATCGTTCGTACCAAAAACAAATTGCGTCGTAAGGACGGTTCTTATATCCGTTTCGATGACAACGCAGTTGTATTGTTAAACAATTCTGACGAGCCTCGTGGTACTCGTATATTCGGACCAGTAGCTCGTGAGTTACGTGATGCAGGATATATGAAGATTATTTCTTTGGCTCCTGAAGTATTGTAATAAAAATTATTTAGTTAAGCGTTCAACGCCTAGCATACAGTTTTAAGCATATAATAATGAGTAACAGATTCAAACCCAAATACAACATCAAGAAAGGTGATACCGTTGTGGTAATCGCTGGAGATGACAAGGACTTATCAAAGCCCCGTAAAGTGTTGGAAGTGATCATCGACAAAGGTCGCGTGGTAGTAGAAGGCGTTAGTATTGTAACAAAACATACTAAACCATCTGCAGCAAATACCAAAGGCGGCATCGTTAAAAAGGAAGCAGCAATTAATATCAGCAACGTACAGTTGTGGGATGCTAAAACAAGTGCTCCAACAAAAGTTACCCGCACAAGGGAAAGCGGAAAATTAGTTCGTATATCTAAAAAATCAGGGGAGGTAATCAAATAATGAGTACTACTAAATACACTCCGAGATTAGCAGATAAGTATACCAAAGAGGTTATACCTGCTTTAATGAAGAAGTTCGCTTACAAAAGTGTAATGCAAACTCCTAAGTTGGAAAAAATTTGTATCAACCGTGGTGTGAATGGCGCCGTGACTGATAAGAAATTAGTGGATATCGCAGTTGAAGAGCTGAACATGATCACTGGTCAGAAAGCAGTTCCTACGATTTCTAAGAAAGACGTATCAAATTTCAAATTACGTAAGGGTATGCCGATTGGTGCTCGCGTAACTTTGAGAGGCGAAAAAATGTTCGAATTCTTAGATCGCTTGGTTTCAGTTTCTTTGCCACGTGTACGTGACTTCAAAGGAATTTCTGATAAAGCATTTGATGGTCGTGGAAACTATACTTTAGGTGTTACTGAACAAATCATATTCCCTGAAATCGATATCGATAAAGTGAATAAGATTACTGGTTTGGATATCACTTTCGTGACCTCTGCAAATACCAACGAAGAAGCATACGAATTATTGAAAGAGTTAGGAATGCCTTTCAAAAACATCAAAAAAGATAATAACTAATATAACATGGCAAAAGAATCAGTAAAAGC
>JAPLEO010000126.1 GCA_026391125.1 Bacteroidota bacterium | reverse complement strand
GGTTTAAGTGGAAATGATCTTACGCCTGAGGGGAGCGACAAAATTGCTATCCTTAGTAACAACCGTCCAGAATGGGTATTTACCGACTTTGCTGCACAACAAATTGGAGCCATTCTTATTCCTATTTATCCAACTACTAATCCATTAGAGTTAGAATTCATCTTAAATGATACAGGTACTAAGTATGTTTTTGTAAGTAGTAAAGACCTCTATGATAAAGTCAAAGATGTAACTACAAAAGTTCCATCTGTTATTAACATTTATAGTTTCGATAAAATTGATGGTGTTCCGCATTGGTCTGAAATAAGCAAACTTGCCACAGATAACTCCATCTCTAAAGTGGAAGAATTAAAAAAGCAAATTCCAGATTCACATCTTGCTACTATTATTTATACATCGGGCACAACAGGTACACCCAAAGGTGTAATGTTAAGGCATAGCAATATTTATAGTAATGTAGTTTATTCAAAAAAGAGTTTTCCTTTCGATGATGCACCGGAAACAAAAGTGCTTAGCTTTTTACCATTGAATCACATTTTCGAAAAAATGTGTACCTATATTTATCTGTTTAGTGGTATTAGTATTTATTATGCAGAAAGCCTTGAGACAATTGGAGATAATTTAAAAGAAATAAAACCAAATGGCTTTACAACTGTACCACGTTTATTAGAAAAAGTATTTGAAAAAATAATTGGCGCTTGGTATAATTTGCAACTTGCAATAGCGAATAAACTTATTTTTCAAAGATGGCGTGATGCACTAGGTGGTAATATCTCTTTTATTATTACTGGTGGAGCTGCTTGTCAGGTTAAACTCTTGCGCATCTTCAATGCAGCAAAAATTCCAGTCTACGAAGGATACGGACCAACTGAAAATAGTCCGGTCATTAGTGTTAACAGGGCACAGAAGGGCGGACAAAAATTTGGCACCGTGGGTCCGCCAATTGATGGCATACAAGTACGCTTAGCAGAAGACGGAGAAATTCAAGTAGCAGGCACTTGTGTGATGGCTGGTTATTATAAGCGTCCGGATTTAACTGCAGAAACTATTGTTGATGGTTGGTTGCTAACGGGCGATATTGGTGTTTTTGAAAATGATAAATACTTAAAAATTATTGACCGCAAAAAAGAACTCTTTAAAACTAGCGGTGGTAAATATGTGGCCCCTCAACCAATAGAAAATAAATTGATGGAGAGTCCATTTGTTGAACAAGTAATGATAGTTGGATCAGAAAGAAAATTTGTTGGTGCACTGATCATTCCTTCTATACCTACATTGAAAGAGTGGATGCGAGAAAAAGGAATTGCCTTTACTACAATTGAGGATGCCTTACATAATCCTAAAGTATTAGAATTATACCGTCAGTTAGTAGATAGCTTTAATGAATTTTTTAATCACGTTGAGCAAGTTAAAAAATTTGAACTATTGCCTAGAGAATGGACTGTTGATACAGGCGAACTCAGTCCGAAAATGAATTTGAAAAGAAAAGTAATTATGGAAAAATTTAAAGACGCTATTGAAAGAATTTATTCTTAAATACTTATAAAATTTATGCTGCTTTAACATTTGCTTGAAAATATTTGGAAATTATCCCGTTTAATATTTCTTCATTTATTGGAGAATCAATGATGTCAACTACCATTGGATATTTTCTTAAAAGTTGCTTTTCGTTCATTTCTACTGAGGCAGACATGATAGCGATTTTAAGATTTGGGAAATAAGTGCTGTATTTTTCAGAAAACCTTTCCAAGAATTCCCATCCATCCATATTTGGCATGTGCAAGTCTAAAAACAAGAACTCAGGTGCATTACAGCTTGGATCTGATTCATTTTCGATTAAAGTATCAAAATATTGAATCGCTTCTAATCCATCATTAGCTTTGATAGTTTCTTCTGCAAAGTTTGCAGAACGAATCATCATTTCGGCTATCATAAGTAGAAGGTTATTGTCGTTTACTATCATTGTTCTGTTTAACATAAAAAGCAGTTTTAATTTTTAGGGGAAAATTTGCTTTAGATTCCTTTTCTATTTCTACTGTAAAGGAACTGCAGACTGCTTGCAGCTAATGTAGTTACAGGCTTCAACTTTGTGTAGTAGATAGGCTACATTAAAACCTGTTTTGATGCTCGCTTTATAAAATCAGTAAAACTGTTTATATTTAAAAAGACATAATAAAAATCATATGATAAAAGGAAAAGAAAGACTTATTACAGCAAGTTTAATTGCACTGGGTATTTTACTACAGCCATTAAATGTATTTGCACAGGCAACCAAGAAAGGCAGTTCTAGCCAAGTGGAAGTTTTAAAAACCGATGTATTACAGATAGTAAATACTAAAGAAAAAGCGGTTCAAGAAATGGTAGACATGGTATTCAGTTTCGGGGAACTTGGGTTTCAAGAAACAGAAACATCAAAATATTTGACTAATATTTTGGAAAAAAATGGATTTACTATTGAACGTGGGATCTCTGGTATTCCAACAGCGTGGATGGCAAAGTGGGGCAATGGTAGTCCGGTTATTGCACTTGGCAGCGATATCGATTGTATCCCCAAAGCATCTCAAAAACCGGGAGTTGCATATAAGGATCCAATAGTAGAGGGTGCACCTGGGCATGGAGAAGGGCATAACAGCGGACAAGCAGTGATCATCTTTGCGGCTATTGCGGCAAAAGAAGTGATGATCAAAAATAAAATCCCCGGAACACTCATGATTTGGCCAGGTGTTGCAGAGGAATTGGTGGGAAGTAAAGCATGGTATATCCGTGATGGATACTTCAAAAATGTAGATGCTTGTATTTTCACGCACGTGAGTGGCGATTTTGGATGTGATTATGGCGATAATGGAGGGAACGGTTTGGTATCAGTTAAATTTTCTTTTGAAGGCGATGCGGCTCATGCAGCCGGTGCGCCATGGAGGGGTAAGAGTGCGTTGGATGCTGTTGAATTAATGGATGTGGGTTGGAATTTTAAAAGAGAGCATTTAAAACCTACACAACGTTCTCACTATGTGATTACTGATGGAGGAGATCAACCAAATGTGGTTCCTTCAAAAGCAAGTGTATGGTATTATTTCAGAGAAAGAACTTATGAGGATATTCAAAGCATGTATGATGCTGGTATTAAGATTGCAAACGGTGCTGCAATGATGACTGATACTAAAATGAAATATCAGATCTTAGGTACTGCATGGCCTGGGCATTTCAATAAAGCATTGGCAGAGGCACTCTATAGTAATATTAAAAAAGTTGGTTTTCCTGAATGGTCAGATGCTGATCAACAAATGGCATTAGCTGTTCAGAAATTGGTAGAAGCTCCCAAGAAAGATAATAGTGGCAAAGAAATCAAAGGCCTTAGAAATACCCTGGATACTTTAAAAGGATCTGCTCCTTATTCATGGGGTGGAGGCTCTGACGATATTGCCGATATTTCATGGAACCTACCAACCATTGTATTAAGGTATCCTGCTAATATTCCTGGAACAAAAGGACATCATTGGGCAGATGCAATTGCTATGGCTACACCCATTGCACATAAAGGATCTTTAGCTGGTGCAAAAGCAACAGCACTTACTTTGATCGATCTGTTCACTAATCCCAAGATCTTAGCCGACGCAAAAGATTATTATAAAAATGTGCAAACCAAAGACACACAATACAAACCATTTATCACAGCCAATGATCCTCCTGCCACTTATTTGAATCAGGAGATTATGAATCAATACCGTGATAAAATGAAACCATTTTATTACGACCCTTCTAAATATGGAACATACTTAGAGCAACTTGGAATTAAGTATCCAACAACAGAAAAAAAATAATACAAAGTAAAAGGCCGCTGAACTTCAGAGGCCTTTTACTTTGATGTTTGGCCCCCAGCTTGAAAGCTGAGGTTAACGTATTTTACTAGGAACATCTTCCTCACTTCTCACTTTTCCTCTCCTCTCTTCACTTACTTCATCCTCCTCTCTTCACTCTTATCTTTTATCTTTTCACTTCTTATTCCACTCCTGGTTGTTTAAGAACCCATCCCGTTTTTTTCTTCTCCGCATCAACAATCGCTTTTACATCCGCTAATAATTTTTTCGCATCATATACAATACCATCTTTGATCGTGTATTGAACTCCACCAGTTCTTACCACTTTATTATCAGCATTCAATTCAATCGCACCAGTGCCATACAACACTTGTAAATTTTTCAAGGGGTTCGCATTTACGATTGCAATGTCTGCAAGCTTACCTACTTCAATAGATCCAATTTCTTTATCAGCACCCAGGGCTTGTGCAGCGTAGAGTGTTGCTGAACGTATTACCTCAAGTGGATGGAAACCAGCTTCACGCAATAGTTCCAGTTCTCTGATATAGCCAAAGCCATAGAGCTGATAAATAAATCCATTATCAGAACCAGCTGTTACTCTTCCACCACGGTTTTTATATTCGTTGATGAACGTCATCCATAAACGATAATTATTTTTCCATTCCACTTCTTGTTCAGTACCCCAACTCTGCCAATAGGATCCATGCGATTGTCTGCTTGGTTCATAAAATTTCCAAAGAGAAGGTAAAGTATAAGTCTCGTGCCACTCAGCTCTTCTTGTTCTTTGCAGATCGCGATTGGCATCATAAATATTAAATGTTGGATCGATCGTAAAATCAAGAGCGATCAATTCGTTCATCACTTTATTCCAATGATCACTAAAAGGTGCTGCAGCTTGCTTCCACAATTTGCCTGCTTCTTCAAATCTGTTTTGCTCGTTGTTGTAATTATAGTCTAATGGAAACTGCTGCACAGTTTTATCAGCAAACAAAGCTTCAGGCAAACCATACCAGTGCTCCATACTTGTCATACCTGCTCTTGCAGAATTCAATACATTCCATCTTGCAACATCTATTTGTGCATGGTGACAACAAGATCTTAAACCTAATTTTTTATTCTCCCTAATTGCGGCATCCATTACTTCTGGTGATGCACCAAAAAATTTAATACCATCTGCACCATTCTTTGCATTTTGTTGTACCCAAACTCTCGCTTGATCTGCAGTTGAAATAGGAGAAGTTGATCCCATACCAAATGCACTATAAGCAAATATTCTAGGAGCGGTGATTTGATTGGCCGCACTTTTTTTCTTTTGATCCAACACCCAATCCAAACCATTGCCTGCTGATGGATCTCGGATAGTAGTGATCCCGTGCGCCATCCATAATTTAAAAACATATTCTGCAGGAGTGCCTTGTTCAACACCACCAATATGGCCGTGCATATCAATCAAACCAGGCATTGCATACATGCCTTCACAATTCATTTCTTTTCCTCCAGCTTTCAAGACTGGTCTGCGTGCATCGTTGATCTTTATACCCGGACTTCCCAATGAAGCGATCTGAACAATCTTATTTTTTTCAATGACAATATCAACCGGACCAAATGCAGGAGCTCCAGTTCCATTGATCAAGGTCACACCTCGGATAATTAGTTGGGTATAAGGACCATCGCCCTCATTGCGATCTGGGGCTTTAGCAATTTGTGCACTTAGAGTTAGACTAAATGATATAACAATAGAAAATACCATCACGCATTTACTGATCATTCGCATAGCTATTATTTAAAATGAAATATACAATTAAAAAACTTTATTTAGTGATGCCCACCTATTCAGCTCCCTGAGCTGTTCTTGCCATCACTTTTTTCTGTGCCTCTAAAAATTTATTTCTGATAACGGTTTGTACAGGCGTTGAAGAAATTTTACTTTCTAACCAAGAAATAATGTCGAGGTACATAAAGGCACGTGTCTCAAAACGATCGTGCTCTAATTCTTTTAATTGAACCAATAGTTTTTCGAACGCTGGTTTCAATTCTTTTGGGGTAAGTTTAAAACTATAACGGATAAATGCAAATACAGCCACTTCTACAGTACTTAAATTTTCCATTTTATACATGAAGCGATATACCGATTTCAATAGGTATTCCAAAATATCATAATTACCCAATTCGTAGTGTGCTATTAAATGTAATAGGCGTGCATAGCACTGAAGGTCGGTTCTCAGATCAACCTTCCAGTTAATGATCTTATTTAAGAAATCAATGCTCTTATCAAAATCGCCACTTCCAAAATAGAGTGATGCTATTTTATAATAGAACACCAAGATCCGATGCCTGTCTAGATACAGTTCATACTCCTTCAATTTCTCTTCGATCAATGGAACGTCTTGTAATCCTTCTGTAAAACTGCCCTCCATAAAATGTTGGTTCAGTTTAGCGATCTGTATATATACAAATACCTGGATTAAATTATTATGATTCTGCTGAACGAGTGCTGTTAAAGAAAATTTTTCAAAACATTGGATTGTTTCCTGAAACTTCTGATAATTCCCCAAATCAAAATGCGCACTCATTAAATTGTGAAGCCCCTTGATATAATGTGCCGTTTCTACATCAATCATTTTGGGTTCGTTGTGAAAGAGATCAACCCATTTCTGACAATACCTATAATACATGATCAGATCCTGTGTAATAAAGGCATACCAACTCTTGCATTGGTAACGATACAATTGCTCATAAAAACCTTTGCAATCTTTTGAAGCTTCTAATACGCCATTATTATATAAGAGATCGAGGGATTCCTTATCCTTACTATTTCGGGCAAGGCCATTTTTAATGTACCAGCTATACAATTGAAGCGATAAATTAGACAATACCCCAATCATATTCAATCGGCTATTGGTTTCAACAACCTCTGCCGCCAAACTTTCAGCCCTGTCTTGCATGCTTCGAGTAATATGCAATCCCTCAATATTCTTTTCAAGAAAAAGTGCTTGAAGGGTGTAAGTAACTTGATTATTGGCCTTTGAAAGCTCTTTTATCTTGTCTAAAATCTTCAAACTTTGGTGGTATAAGCCCTTGTTATAGAGAATTCGGGCAAAATCTAGTTGCTCATGAATCTGTATGTCAATATTATCATTCTGCTTTAAAAGCCTCAAACTGGCCAATAATTCGCGGTATAAATGGGCTTTAAGGTTCGATAATTGCTGTTTTTGAATCGTTGGGTTTTTTTTGAATAACAAATCCTCGTCGTAACCGTCCATTTTATCTAAAGCATCAAATAGTTGGATGATTTTTAGATCGCTCGACCCTGAATTCCTTGTCACAAATAGCTTGAAATTCCGCTTTTCTGACCTTTCGAGGGACTGAATCAACAAAAACAAAGCGTCAGTAGAACGGTTAGGCATCGTAATTTTTTTAAGCTATAATCCAATAACAGTAAGGCTTTTATCAAATATAAGACAATTTGACCACTGTAAAACTCCATCAACTTTGATCAAAATAGCCCATTGTTATCCTATACATTCGAATAAGGCAGGTTGGCTAATTCTTGTTAAAGTCATCAAATAACAAATTTAGCGCCTGCTTTTTTATCTAAATACCTGTTTAAAAAAAGCTGATACATGAGTGAAAAGGTCTATATATTCGATACTACACTGCGAGACGGAGAGCAAGTACCTGGTTGTAAGCTAAATGCAACTGAAAAACTAGAACTTGCCCTTAAACTCGAAGCATTGGGTGTTGATATTATCGAAGCTGGATTCCCTGTTTCTAGCCCTGGAGATTTTGATTCGGTTTCCCAAATCGCTAAAGTCATCAAAAATGCGACGGTTTGTGGATTGAGTAGGGCTGTACAAAAAGACATCGAAGTAGCTGGACAAGCATTAAAGTTTGCCAAGCGTTCTAGGATCCATACAGGAATTGGTACTTCTGATTTTCATATCAAAAGCAAATTCAATTCAAATAGAGAAGATATTCTTGAAAGAGCCATTCAGTGTGTGAAGTGGGCTAGAAATTTTACCAACGATGTTGAGTTCTATGCAGAAGATGCAGGAGGCTATTGCTTACCATACCAATACGGAGAGAAAATTGCTTACTTGATCAACAACGTTCCAAATGTTGACAAGGCGATTCTTTCCTGCCATTGCCACAACGATTTGGGGTTAGCCACCGCTAACAGCATTGCTGGCGTTATTAGTGGTGCTAGACAAATTGAGTGTACCATTAACGGTTTAGGTGAACGTGCTGGTAACACTGCATTAGAAGAAGTGGTGATGATTCTTCAATCACACAAAGACCTTGGATTTTATACAAGCGTTGACGCAAAACAATTAAATCCGTTGAGCCGTGAGGTGTCGGATATTATGCGGATGCCTGTTCAACCAAATAAAGCAATTGTTGGAGCAAATGCATTTTCACATTCATCAGGAATTCATCAGGATGGATTTTTGAAAGATGCACAAACATATGAGATCATTAATCCAGAAGTAGTAGGCGCAGGTGAAAGTAAGATTGTGTTAACAGCACGGAGTGGAAGAAGCGCATTGGCACATCGTTTCCAGAAAATTGGCTATCAGTTTAATCGTAATGATATAGACTTTTTATACGAAAAGTTTTTACAGGTTGCCGATCGTAAAAAAGAAGTGGATGAAAGCGATTTGCAAATGCTAGCTCAGGCTTATACGCCAGAGTTGGCCACTAATTAGGGTTTTCTCATAAGTATAGTTTTAGTTTTTACGCGTGGCGCTTTTGCGCCGCGCTTTTTAAGTCAATCCAGACCTTAAATGTTTGAACAATAAATTATTTAAGGTTTTAATTAATAGCAGAGTTCTTTGTTTATTTCGGATGACAGTACTAAATTCGCAATAATAACAGCCGATGTTACAAAGCAAATTAAATAATGTCATTACAATTAGCACAGTCGTTACGATTGTGTTGGTCATTATTATTCCTGCTCTGAACGGAGGTTGCGCAATTTGATAGTTACATATAAACTAAATATAAAAGCCCCGCCTCGAAACAGGCGGGGCTTTGTTTTTAACAACACTCGATAATTAACGAAAGAACAAATAGTAGTAAATAAATATTGAACAGTTTTAAGAATAGGAAATTAGAAGATCATGGAATTAAATAAGTACAGCAAAACGATCACACTTGATGCAACGCAACCTGCCGCGCAGGCAATGTTTTATGGAATTGGATTAACTGATGAAGATTTACAAAAAGCACAAGTGGGTGTGGTGAGCATGGGTTATGATGGCAACACTTGTAACATGCACTTGAATGATTTAGCACAAAAAGTAAAAAAGAGTGTTTGGGAAAATAATTTAGTCGGACTTGTTTTCAATACAATTGGCGTAAGCGATGGGATGAGTAACGGTACCGATGGTATGCGTTATTCTTTAGTGAGTAGAGATGTGATCGCAGATTCTATTGAGGCAGTTTGTGGTGCACAATATTATGATGGACTAATCGCCATTCCTGGTTGTGATAAGAATATGCCAGGATCGTTGATTGCAATGGGTCGCTTAAACCGTCCAGCAATCATGGTGTATGGTGGTACCATCGCCCCGGGTCATTATAAAGGTCAGGACTTAAATATTGTTTCTGCATTTGAAGCACTAGGCCAAAAGATCGCAGGTAATTTGAGTGAAGCAGATTTTAAAGGTATTGTACAGCATGCTTGTCCGGGTGCAGGTGCATGCGGAGGAATGTATACTGCAAACACCATGGCTAGTGCCATCGAAGCATTGGGAATGAGTTTGCCCTTCTCATCTTCAAATCCTGCACTGAGCCCAGAAAAACAAAAAGAGTGCGAAGATGCTGGAGCAGCGATTAAATTATTATTGGAAAAAGATATCAAGCCTAAAGATATCATGACAAGTAAAGCATTTGAAAATGCAATTACTGTTATCATGATTTTAGGTGGATCAACCAATGCAGTCTTACATATGATTGCCATGGCTAAAAGTGTGGATGTTAGTTTAACGCAAGACGATATTCAAGCAATCAGTGATAAGACTCCCGTGCTTGCCGACTTTAAACCTAGCGGAAAATATTTGATGCAAGATTTACACCAATATGGCGGTGTGCCTGCAGTAATGAAATACTTATTGAAAAAAGGATTCTTACATGGTGATTGTTTAACTGTTACAGGAAAAACTATTGCAGAGAATTTAGAAAGTATGCCTGATCTAGATTTTGATCAGCAGAAAATAATCATGCCAATTGAAACCCCTTTAAAAGCAACTGGTCATTTACAGATCTTGTACGGCAACCTTGCCGAAAAAGGTTCTGTTGCAAAGATCAGTGGTAAGGAAGGTGAAAAGTTTGTAGGACCAGCACGCGTATTCGACGGCGAACAAGAATTGATCAAAGGCATTAACTCTGGTAAAATTAAACATGGAGATGTGGTGGTGATCAAACACGTTGGACCGAAAGGCGCACCAGGTATGCCTGAAATGCTCAAACCAACTTCTGCGATTATTGGTGCTGGCTTGGGTAAATCAGTTGCATTGATCACAGATGGAAGATTCAGTGGTGGTACACACGGATTTGTGGTAGGTCATATTACTCCCGAAGCATTCGTAGGCGGATTGATTGGTTTAGTAGAAGATGATGATATCATTGAACTAGATGCGGTGAACAATAGGATTCATCTTCGAGTCAGTGAAGAGATCATTGCTCAGCGTAGAGCAAATTGGAAACAACCTGCTTTGAAAGCAACAAAAGGTTTGTTATTCAAATACGCACAATGTGTGAAAGACGCTTCAGAAGGTTGTGTAACCGACGAAGCTTAAAATA
This sequence comes from Bacteroidota bacterium, assembly GCA_026391125.1. Taxonomy (GTDB): domain Bacteria; phylum Bacteroidota; class Bacteroidia; order Chitinophagales; family Chitinophagaceae; genus Sediminibacterium. Next base: position 9,282 of record JAPLEO010000126.1, on the reverse strand, counting down.
ATTCAGTTCAACATTCAATTTTTACTGATGGATACTTTAGAAGCAAAAAAAGAAACAACAGCAACAATCCAAACGCAAACTATTAGCGGCTCACAAGCTGTATTAGAAGCATTTGTAGCAGAAGGTGTGGATACCATTTTTGGATATCCAGGCGGTGCGATCATGCCGATTTATGATGCATTGTATGATTATCATGATAAATTAAAACACATTCTTGTTCGTCATGAACAAGGCGGTATTCACGCGGGTCAAGGTTATGCTCGTTCTTCAGGAAGAGTTGGCGTAGTGTTTGGAACTAGTGGTCCGGGTGCAACAAACCTAGTTACCGGATTGGCTGATGCTATGATTGATAGTACACCATTGGTTTGTATCACCGGACAAGTATTCGCACACTTATTAGGTACCGATGCATTTCAGGAAATTGATGTGATCAATATCACTACGCCTGTTACAAAATGGAATTACCAAGTAACTGATGCAACAGAAATTCCAGCGGTATTAGCGAAGGCTTTTTATATTGCTAAAACTGGTCGCCCTGGTCCTGTGTTAATCGATATTACTAAGAATGCTCAGTTACAACAATTCGAATACGAAGGATATACACCTTGTACACATATCAGATCTTATCGTCCAAAACCAATTGTTCGTAAAGAGTTTATTGCAGAAGCTGCAGAGCTAATTAATAAAGCAGAAAAACCTTTCGTGATTTTTGGTCAGGGTGTGATCTTGGGTAAAGCAGAAAAAGAATTCAAAGCATTTATTGAAAAAGCAGGTCTCCCTGCTGCATGGACTGTCATGGGTTTAAGCGCCCTTGATTCCGATCATCCATTAAATGTGGGGATGCTAGGGATGCATGGTAACTACGGACCAAATGTATTAACCAATGAATGCGATGTATTGATCGCTATCGGGATGCGTTTTGATGATCGCGTAACTGGTCGTTTAGATAAATATGCGAAACAAGCTAAAGTCATTCATTTGGATATTGATCCATCTGAGATTGATAAAAATGTGAAAGCAACAGTAGGTGTTTGGGGTGATTGTAAAGAAACCTTGCCACTCTTAACCAAATTGGTGGAAGAAAAAAAACATACTGCTTGGGTAAATAAGTTTAACGAATACATGGCTGAAGAAATCAAAGAAGTGATTCAAGAAGAATTGAATCCAACAAATGATATTTTAACCATGGGCGAAGTTATTCGCAACCTCAATGAATTAACAGGTGGTAATTCTATTATAGTAACAGATGTAGGCCAACACCAAATGGTTGCCTGCAGATATGCTAAGTTCAACAAATCAAAAAGTAATATCACTTCGGGTGGATTAGGAACCATGGGCTTTGGTTTACCTGCAGCCATTGGTGCAAAATTTGGCGCACCAGATCGCCAAGTCATTACCATTATTGGTGATGGTGGTTTTCAAATGACACTACAAGAATTAGGAACCATCATGCAGAATGAAGTGGATGTAAAAATCTTGATTCTAAATAACCAGTTTCTCGGAATGGTACGTCAGTGGCAGCAATTGTTTATGGATAAGCGTTATTCGTTTGTTGATATCGCAAGTCCAGATTATGTAACATTGGCTAAAGCTTATGGCATAGCAGGACAGAGTGTAAATCAACGCGAAATATTGCGCGATGCTTTATCAACTATGTTGAATCACAAAGGCGCTTATTTGCTAGAAGTAATGGTGGGTAAGGAAAACAATGTGTTCCCAATGGTACCACAAGGTTGCAGTGTAAGCGAAATCAGATTAAAGTAAAAAGATTCAATCATTAAAAATTCCCTCAGGGGTTGGTTATGAATAAACAGGAATTTACCATCACCGTATACACCGAAAACCATATTGGTTTATTGGTTCGTATTGCTACGATGTTCTCTCGTAGAAAAATCAATATTGAAAGTTTAAATACTTCACCTTCTGAAGCAGAAGGGATTCACCGTTTCACTATCGTGATCAACGAATTTGAAGAAGTAGTAAGAAAACTCGCTCGTCAGATCGAGAAGCAAGTGGAAGTTTTGAAAGCTTATTATAATACTAACGACGAGATCGTTTGGCAAGAATTAGCATTGTATAAAGTATCTACCGACGAAATTGCAGAAAAAGCAAAAGTAGAAAGATTGCTGCGCGAACATGGGGCAAGAGCCGTAGTGATTCGTAAAGACTATACCATTTTTGAAACAAGCGGTCATAGAGAAGAAACAGATAAATTGGTAGAAGTGTTGGCGCCTTTTGGATTGATCGAATTTGTTAGAAGTGCAAGAGTAGCGATCATCAAAGCATCACGCGGCTTCCACGAAAAATTAAAAGAGTTTGAAGAGGCGCAGCCGGGGGAAGAGCAAGTTGAAAACGAATTCCTGAATAAGCAGGAAGGCATTTTTACTATGTAAGATTATAAAGTTTAAAACAATAAAATATTCATCAACAAAACCAAGATCAAAAGATTTTGGAAAACAAAACAAAACAAATGGGCAATTATTTTAACACACTATCACTAAGGGAAAAACTGAATCAATTAGGCGTTTGTGAATTCATGGACAAATCTGAATTTGCTGATGGCGTTGAAAAATTAAAAGGAAAGAAATTAGTGGTTGTTGGTTGTGGCGCACAAGGTTTGAATCAAGGTTTGAACTTACGCGACTCTGGTTTAGATGTTTCTTATACTTTACGTAAAGAAGCAATTGAAACAAAACGTCAGTCTTGGAAATCTGCTACTGAAAACAATTTTAAAGTAGGTACTTACGAAGAATTAATTCCTACTGCCGATCTAGTAATTAACCTTACTCCAGATAAACAACATACTTCAGTAATCAATGCAATCATGCCTTTGATGAAACAAGGTGCAACACTTTCTTACTCTCACGGTTTCAATATCGTGGAAGAAGGAATGCAAATTCGTAAAGATATTACTGTGATCATGGTAGCACCAAAATGCCCAGGTTCAGAAGTTCGTGCTGAGTATCAGCGTGGCTTTGGGGTACCTACTTTAATTGCTGTGCACCCAGAGAACGATCCAGAAGGAAAGGGTTGGGAATACGCAAAAGCTTATTGCGTTGGTACTGGCGGACATAAAGCCGGTGTTTTAAAATCTTCATTTGTAGCAGAAGTAAAATCTGATCTAATGGGAGAGCAAACCATCCTATGTGGTTTGTTACAAACTGGGTCAATTCTTTGCTTCGATAAAATGGTTGAGAAAGGAATTGATAAAGGGTATGCTTCTAAATTGATCCAATACGGATGGGAAGTTGTTACCGAAGCATTAAAGCAAGGTGGTATCACGGCGATGATGGATCGTTTATCGAATCCAGCAAAGGTAAAAGCTTATGAATTGTCGGAAGAATTGAAAGACATAATGCGTACTTTATTCCAAAAGCACCAAGACGATATCATGAGTGGAGAATTCTCTAAGACCATGATGGAAGACTGGGCTAATAATGATAAAAACTTATTGACTTGGAGAGCAGCAACAGGTGAAACCGCATTCGAAAAAACACCTGCAGGCGATGTTAAAATTACTGAGCAAGAATATTTCGATAATGGTTTGTTGATGGTGGCTTTTGTTCGTGCAGGAGTTGAATTAGCATTTGAAACAATGGTTGAATCTGGTATCAAAGAAGAATCTGCGTACTATGAATCACTACACGAAACGCCATTGATTGCAAACACCATCGCTCGTAAGAAATTATTTGAAATGAACCGCGTAATTTCTGATACTGCTGAATACGGTTGTTATTTATTTGATCATGCATGTAAGCCATTGTTAGCTGACTTCATGAAAAAAATTGATACGGATGTAATTGGTAAAAATTTCAACGCAGGTATTGATGCCGGAGTTGATAACAAAGTAATCATCGCAGTTAATGAAGTATTACGTTTCCACCCAGTAGAAATTGTAGGTGCTGAATTACGTAGTGCTATGACAGATATGAAAACAATCAGTACTGTAGCATAAAAATTTGCAGATTTTAAAGTCGGGCCCAAACCTATGACACCAATAGCAACCAATATCCATCCAGCTTTTGAAGCGCAAGAAATTGCGAATGGGTTTGGGCTTGACTTTAATGCTGCAGTATGCCGTTTGAATGGTGTGATCAACAGAACACCATTGGCTTACAATCATAATCTTTCTAGAAAATACCAATGTGCTATTTTTCTAAAAAGAGAAGACCTTCAAATTGTTCGTTCTTATAAATTAAGAGGTGCTTATAATATGATGAGCTCCTTGCCCAAAGCAACACTTGATAAAGGCGTTGTATGTGCCAGTGCTGGAAACCATGCACAAGGATTTGCATACAGCTGCAAAAAATTAAAGGCCCAGGGTGTTGTGTTCATGCCAATCATTACGCCCAATCAAAAAGTTAGTCAGACCAAAATGTTTGGTGAAGACTTTATCGAAATCAAATTGGTGGGAGATACTTTTGATGATTGTGCCGTTGCAGCAAAAAAATATACAGAAGAGAATGGGATGACCTTTATACCACCTTTTGATGATCTAAAAATTATTGAAGGACAGGCAACAGTAGGGGTTGAAATTTTAGAAGACGAATCTGATATTGATTTTGTTTTTGTTCCAATAGGTGGGGGCGGACTAAGCGCTGGCGTTGGTGCATACTTTAAAACATATTCTCCAAAAACAAAGATCATCGGACTAGAACCAGAAGGTGCTCCATCAATGAAGGAAGCCTTGAAAGCTGGACATCCTGTTATACTCGATGAGATAGAACGTTTTGTTGATGGTGCTGCTGTGAAACGTGTAGGAGATATTACTTTTAAAATTTGTAAAGAGGTTCTAGATGATATGCACTTAGTAAATGAAGGGCATATTTGTTCATCGATCTTAAAATTATACAACGAAGATGCTATTGTGGTAGAACCCGCTGGCGCATTGTCGATTGCTGCATTGGATGATTATGCAGAAAGTATCAAAGGAAAAAAAGTTGTTTGTATTGTAAGTGGGGGAAATAATGATATTGATAGGATGCAAGAGATCAAAGAAAGATCATTGCAATACGAAGGATTGAAGCACTATTTTTTAATTCGATTCGCACAAAGGCCTGGTGCATTGAAAGAATTTGTGAATCATGTACTGGGACCAGATGACGACATCACCCGATTTGAGTATATGCAAAAGCATAACAAAGAAACCGGGCCAGCACTCGTGGGTGTTGAATTAAAATCCAGTAAGGATTATGATGTATTGGTTGCAAATATGAAGCAGTACAATATCAATTTCACGGAACTCAATAAAAATGATAATATTTTCGGCTATTTGGTATAGAATAGAGAATAATAATTATCTTAGCAACTCGAGATTGAAAATGTACGCAGCACAAAAACATATTACCACTTCTACATCAACAGCGTCTACGCTGCTTGCTGCTACTACATTTACAACAACTACTACGACCCTGTAAGGGGTTGTAATTTCCATATCATCCATGGGCTGTACTAACAGCTGTTATCAAAAAGAGTTGATCGTTTTCAAAATCTTCCTTCGGGAATAAGAAATATACATATGCAAGTTTTAAAATTCGGTGGTAGTTCTGTAGCTAATGCTACTAACATGAATAAAGTAGTAGCAATTGTGGTAGAAGCAGCTAAAAAAGAAACGACCCTTTTAGTGGTTTCTGCAATGGGAGGTGTTACAGATAGCTTGATCAATGCTGGAACCTTAGCGGAATCAGGCGATGAATCTTACAAAAACATTTTAAAAGATCTTGAGCAAAAACATTTAGATGCTGTTAGAGACTTATTGCCTATTCAACAACAAAGTGCAACACTTAGTCAGGTTAAACAAAAATTCAATGAACTAGAAGCCATCAGCGATGGCGTGTTTTTGTTAGGCGAATTATCAGAACGTACCAAAGATAAAATGGTGAGCTATGGAGAAATACTTTCTTCATTGATGATCGCAGCAAAAATAAAGTCATGCACTGATTCAACTTTGTGGGTAGACTCCCGTTTGTTGATTCGTACTAACTCAAATCATGGCAATGCTGTTATAGAGAATGCAATCACTACCGAAAACGTAACTGGATTTTTTAATAGTAATGCTGCTACTATTTATGTTGCTCCCGGATTTATTGCAAGCGATGCGCATAGCAATACTACTACTTTAGGTAGAGGGGGCTCTGATTATACGGGTGCTATTTATGCTGCTGCTTTAGAAGCAACAGTTTTAGAAATATGGACTGATGTAAGTGGTATGATGACGGCTGATCCAAGGCTCGTGAATAATGCAAGACCCATCCATCGCATTTCTTATCAAGAAGCTATGGAGTTATCGCACTTTGGTGCGAAGATCATTTATCCGCCTACTATTCAGCCGGTAATGAAACAAAATATTCCAGTTTGGATCAAGAACACATTTGCTCCAGCTGAATATGGCACATTGATCGAAAACAGTTCAGCACATACTGATAATATTATTCGTGGTATTTCTTCTATCAATAAAATCAGCTTGTTAAGTTTAGAAGGAAGCGGAATGGTAGGAATCCCTGGATTCTCAAAGAGACTATTTGAAGCACTGGCTAACGAGGCAGTGAATGTTATTTTAATTACACAGAGTTCTTCTGAACATTCCATTTGTGTGGGGATCAACGAAGCGGAGACCGCAAAAGCAAAACGCGCCATCGATCATGCCTTTAGTTTTGAAATTCAAAGTGGTAAAGTAGAGCCATTGAAAGTTGAGAAAGGGTTATCAATTGTTGCATTAGTTGGCGAACAAATGAAGAGTCACCCTGGCATCAGTGGAAAAATGTTTGGAGTACTTGGAAGAAACGGGATCAATGTGCGAGCAATTGCCCAAGGCTCTTCAGAAAAAAACATCTCAGCAGTTTTGTCAGCCTCCGATGTACAGAAGGCCATCAATGTGTTGCATGAAGAATTTTTTGAAACCACTTATAAACAGCTCAACTTATTTATCGCTGGTACTGGAAATGTGGGCGGTAAGCTTTTAGCTCAAATTCAAAAACAATACCAATACTTACAAGACAATCTTCGGTTACAAATTAGAGTAGTTGGATTAGCGAATAGCAAGAACAATTTGATCAATGAAGAAGGAATTGATTTGAGTATTTGGAAAGACCAATTATCCGAAGCATCAAATGGTAGCATCCAAGATTTTGTGGAAGTGATCAGAAAACTGAATTTAAGAAATAGTGTTTTTGTAGATGTTACTGCAAATGCAGATGTGGCATCGGTGTATACTAATCTATTGGGGAAAAGCATTTCTGTGGTAGCATGTAATAAAATCGCATGCTCCTCTTCTTATGCATCTTATCAAAATCTAAAATCATTGGCCCGCGAATTCAATGCCTTGTTTCTCTACGAAACCAATGTAGGAGCGGGTTTGCCAGTGATCGGCACTTTGAATGATCTGTTGAGAAGCGGAGATCAGGTTACAAAAATTCAAGCAGTACTTTCAGGCACACTCAATTTTGTATTTAATAATTACGACGGAACCAAGCCATTTGCACAAGTAGTTCGTCAGGCTCAAGATGAGGGATACACTGAACCGGATCCACGTTTAGATTTAGGAGGCACTGATGTAATGCGTAAGATCATGATCTTGGCGCGTGAAGCCGGACAAAAATTGGAAATGGAAGATATCAGTAATGAATATTTCTTACCAGCAGCTTGTTTTGAAGGATCTGTTGCAGATTTTTATACAGAGATGGAAAAACAGGAAGCGCATTTCAAAGCCATTTACGAAGCCGCAGCTGCAAAGAATTGTAAATTAAAATTTGTTGCGAGTTATGAAAATGGAAAAGCTTCTGTTGGACTGCAACATATCCCTGCCAATTCAGATTTTTATCATTTATATGGAAAGGATAATTTGGTCTTGTTCTTTACCGAACGCTATCCAGAACAGCCATTAGTAATTAAAGGTGCAGGAGCTGGTGCTGAAGTAACAGCTTCTGGTGTATTTGCTGATATCATTCGTGTAGCAAGAGTATAACTTGAAGATCATTTAAAGAACAGAAATTATGAGCGATATATATAAAGGTTTGGATCTTGATCGTATTGTGAAAATTCACTCACCTGCAACTGTTGCCAATATGGTTTGCGGATTTGATGTGCTAGGATTTGCTGTGAACGAACCTTATGATGAAATGCAGATTCGGTTTTCTGATAAACCTGGTATAACCATCATCAATGATGACGAATATGATCTACCTACTGAACCAGAAAAAAATGTAGCTGGTGCTGCACTCATTGCAATGATGGAAGAAATTGAACCAGGTTTTGGTTTTGAATTGACCATTAAAAAAAATATCAAACCTGGAAGCGGTGTGGGTTCCAGTGCTGCAAGTGCAGCTGGGGCCGTGGTTGCAGCCAATCGGTTACTCAATGATCGTTTTGATCAAGAAACCTTGGTTCGCTTTGCCATGAACGGTGAGAAATTAGCATCGGGAGTAAAACACGCAGATAATATTGCACCCTGTATCTATGGAGGTGTAACGCTAATTCGTTCCATTTTTCCTCTTGATATTGTTTCTCTTACTGCTCCTATTTTATATGTTACAATTGTACATCCGCAAATTGAAGTGAAAACTTCTGATGCAAGGAGCATTTTAAAACATAAGGTTTTGTTGAAAGACGCCATCAAACAATGGGGCAATATTGCTGGTTTAGTAGCGGGCTTACTTCAATCCGATTACGAATTAATTGGTCGCTCATTAGAAGACGTGATTATCGAACCTGTTAGAAGTATACTTATTCCTGGTTTTGATTTAGTAAAACAAAAAAGCAAGGAAGCTGGAGCATTGGGTGGTGGAATTTCAGGTAGTGGTCCGTCTATCTTTATGTTGAGCAAAGACGAATCAACAGCCAAAGCGGTGGAGAAAGAAATGAAAATGATTTACGAAAATTTAGGATTGGATCACCATACTTATGTAACCACCATGAATCATCGTGGTGTTCAATTTGTATAAAATGAAGGCGACACATGAACTATTATAGTCTCAATAAAAAAGCAGCTAACGTAGATTTTCGCGAAGCAACCATTAAGGGTCAGGCTCCGGATAAAGGATTGTATTTCCCTGAATATATTCCAACAGTATCAGCAGATCTCATTAAAAATATCGTCTCTTATTCTAAAGAAGATCTAGCATTTGAAATCTTGTTGCCCTATGTTGGTAACACGATCACGAAATCTGATTTACAAAAAATTGTTTCCGAAACCATCAACTTTTCATTTCCGCTTGTTTCGGTTAATAAAAATATTTACTCCCTAGAATTATTTCACGGACCAACACTTGCATTCAAGGATGTAGG
>JAPLEO010000087.1 GCA_026391125.1 Bacteroidota bacterium | reverse complement strand
TTAACACGCATCGCTGGTTATCCTATTAACAAAATACAAGAACTATTACCACAAAACTGGAAGCAACACCAAAATATTTAGAGGGGTCATTATCCCGGAATATTATTTTGTTAATATAAGGGTATTGGTGGGGTGCTTACGTTGAGCGAACAAATAATTCGACTTAGTTTGTCGAATAGATCAGACAGTGCAATAAAGATTATCAAAAGTTCTAATGATAGTTTGTTGGTTCGTGACTTTTATACGCATTTTAATAATATTAGTAATCACATAAAGTCGAGCATTAGCCAACTGCAAGAGTCGCATGTTAATAAATCCAATAGAATTTATAAAATTCTTGTAGCTACTTTTTTTTTAGTGGTATCATTGTTATTGTTTTCGATTTTTAAATTAATAAAACAAAACAAGTATAAGGACGACTTAATATTCGAGAACAAAACATATTCTGATATCATCAATTTTAGTTCAGATTCGATAATGATGCATGATCAGGATTTTAAAATCACTTTTTGTAATAAAGCCACAGAAGATTTATTTGGGTTTAAAATGATTGATATTCTAGGCAAAGATCCAGATACGTTTTTTCAAACAATAGCCACTCCTGAATTTATCGAAGAAAGGAGGTATGCAATAAAACATTATGGCTTTTGGATGGGAGAATTAAAAAGGAAAACAGCTGAAGGAATTTTACTTGATCTTCATATTACTTTAAATTCTTTTAGAGATAAAAAAGGCGATGTCAAAGGTTATTTTTCTATTGGTAGCAATATTACAAAACTAGTCAAAGTACAAAATGAAGTCAAGATTTTGGCAGACTCTTTAGCAGACATAAATAATCATTTGCAAGATCAAGTTGCTTCTCAAACTGCCTTAATTAAAGACGTATTTGAACGGGTAAAAGAGGTATTTATTGGAACTGATGCAACATTCGCCATCAACTTTGTGAGTAAACATATCGATGCTATTTTCGGAATGCCTTTAGAAAGAGTTATCGGATTGCATATCAGAGCTTTTTTATTAGAGATTGCTGGATCACAATTTGAAGAAGTTCCAGAAATTGCTTTTGATATCCAAGAAAATCGCCGAATTCAATTTGAACATATTGAAACAGGAAATTGGTTTGAAGCATATATCTACCCAACAAAAAATGGTATTTCTATTCACTTTAAAGACATTACCGATAAACTAAAATCTGAAGCTGAGGTTTTAAAATCGAAAAAAATGTATGAATTCATTAGTATGGCTAATGAACTCATCTTGGTTGCAAAAAACGAAGAAGAATTACTTCAAAGTATGTGTGATGTTGCTTTTACGTTTGATGATATTGTATTTAGCTGGTTTGGTAAACCCGAACAAGAAACAAGTAAAGTGATTCCTTTTAAATGGGCGGGTCATGAAGATGGGTATTTTTCTGCCATTCAGTCAATTTCTATAAAAGATTTACCTGAAGGCAATGGACCTACTGGCATCGCATATCGGAGTGGCAAATATTTTTATGTGAATGATATTGCTTCTGACCCTGTGATGAAAATATGGAGGGAAGAGGCTTTGAAGAGAGGCTATCGTTCTGATATTTCAATTCCCATAAAAGTGGATTTTAAAGTTGAATATTTATTTACGATTTATACTTCAAAACCTAATTATTTCACGAAAGAACAAATTGGTTTGCTTTTAAATATTTCTGAGAATATTAGTTTCGCATTACACACATTTAAGTTGGCTGAATTGAAGAAAGCTTCTGATTTACAGTTGCAGAAAGTTTTAAAAGCGATAGAACAAAGCTCGGCATCAATTGTAATTTCAGACCTACAAGGAAATATGGAATATGTAAATCCAGCGTTTTCAAAACTAACAGGGTATTCATTTGAAGAATCATTATGCCAAAACCAGCGTATTTTAAAAATCGGCCATACTTCAGACATGGAATATGCGCATCTTTGGGATAATTTAACACATAATAAAGAATGGTCTGGGGAGTTTTGTAATAAAAAGAAAAATGGCGAATTATATTGGGAGTATGCAGTGATCTCTTCGGTGCTAAATGAAGAAGGTGCTATCATTAATTATGTTGCTGTCAAAGAAAATATTACTGAACAAAAAATCTTGCAAGAAGATCAAAGAAAATTAACTGCAGACCTGATTAAACGAAATCATGATCTTGAGAAATTTTCTTATGTGCTATCTCATAATATTAGAGGACCTCTGTCGAATATACTAGGCCTGAAAGATGCTATCATACGAACAAAAACAGGAAATGTTGACCCAGGTTTGATGGAAGCAATTTCTACCTCTGCTGAATCGATGGATCAAGTAATCAAAGAAGTAACTCAGGTGATTAATTCAACACAAGTTAGTCTGGAAGAAAGGAGTGAAATTATCTTTGAAAATTTACTGAAGAATGTGAAACAAGATATCGCAGTTTTCATTAAGGATAAGAAGGCTGTTATTGAATCTGATTTTTCAATAGTTTCATCATACTATTCTTTAGAAACCTATATCAATAGCATATTTTATCATTTAATGGTAAATGCCCTGAAGTTTTCAAAAAAGAATCAGCCAGCTAAGATTCTAATATGGTCTGAATTAAAGGACAAGAAAACTGTGATCCATTTCAAAGACTATGGTATCGGTATCGATTTGAAGCGCCACGGAAGAGCCATATTCGGCTTGTATAAAAGATTTCAGTTAAATATTGAAGGACGTGGTATTGGACTTTTTTTGGTGAAATCCCAAGTAGATTTTCTTGGAGGAGACATCGAAGTTAAAAGCGAGCTCAATGAATGGACTGAATTTATTGTCAGTCTGCCTAACATAATTTCTGATACTACTATTTGATTGCCCCAACTTTAATTGCAAATTAACATCAACTTAGAGGTACAAACATTCACAGTAACAGTTGCTAAAATATGGATGTGTTGCTACCGCTAGTTTTAGAATTTATGTAACGGAGATTAGGGCTGCTGTAAATAGGTCTTCATTATCGAAGTGGGATCTATATTGTTGAAATGATGCAAGGCAACACTAGAAAAGCAGTGCCACTGATTAAAGCGGGGGATAATCTTATAGTTTTTAACTAATTTAGCTGTACAAAAATTATGCTATATGAAATCAATCAAACTATTATTGATGGCTTTTGTAACCATCTTATCTCTATCAGTCATTGCACAGACTAAAGAACCAGTAAAAAAGGCAGAAACCACTAACAAATATAGCTGCCCGATGCATGCTGAAATTACCAGTGATAAAGCAGGTAAATGCTCAAAGTGCGGAATGGATCTTAAAGCTAGTAGTACTAAAAAGGATCAAAGTACTATGAAAATGTATAGTTGCCCCATGCACGCAGACGTTACAAGCGATAAGCCTGGAAAATGCACCAAATGCGGAATGGATTTAAAAGCTTCAAAAGGCTAATATAAAAAAGGGAACAATTTATAAATTGTTCCCTTTTTTATTATTTCAGCTTAGATAATCCGTCTAAACTGGAACTGTCATCTGGTCTATTTAATAAAGCCTTTCCAAAAAATGCTTTTGCTTCATTCATTTTTCCCAAGTTGAAATAGGTCCATGCTAACATATGGTTTGCATCATAATCAAAAGGATATAAATTGACGATCTTTTCAAAAAATCTTGAGGCTTGGTCATATTTTTTTCTATTGTAATAAATAGTACCTGCCCAATAATTTGCCGTATAATTTTGAGGGTCGATCTTTATTACCTCTTCATAGGCTTGCAATACCTTATCCCAACTTTCAAGAGCAGACAAAGGTTTTATTAATCCAAGCTTGGCTTCAACTGCATATGGCTTTAAACTAGCAGCTTTTGAATAATTCGCTAATGATTGGGTATAATTTTTATTCATATAATTAAGCCAGCCCAATCTCAATTGTAATTCATAACTATTATCATCGTGCACTTTAGTAAGTGAAGCAATTGCCTCTGCATATGCTTTGTTGTATTCGAATGAATAGCTTTCCTTGAATGCTTTTCTTAAAGCAAGATTATCGCTTTGTGAAAAACTACTGAATCCTATTAATAGGAAACTGATAGCAATGATTTGTTTTTTTAGAATTTCCATTTTAAACCTCCTGTGATTGAATTTTGATTAAATGTGGTTGTTTTACCGTATAAGACCCTTTGTTCTGAAGTATAGCCTAATTCGAAAATGCATTTTGGAGTGATTGTGAAATAACTCATCACGCCTGCTTTGTAAATATTTTTATCAACTGCATTGTAGAGATACAGTGCATCGTTTTCATATAAGTCTTGAAAGCTGCCTAGTGTTACATTTCCTTCCAGCCAGATTTTTTTCGCTACCTGTCCACCCAATACTTGTTTGAAGTTGAACCCCGATCCAGTGTTGCGGTTACGATAAATAGCAGTTGAAATGCCGTAGAGTTTTTGATTGCCAAGGGGGTAATAACCCAATTGAAAATCAAACTGACTAATAGTAGAATCATACATCTTTGAGAATATACCATCTGCCTGCACATCAAAATAATTGCTGGAATATTTAATGCCAATAAGCCCACTATGGTTTTGGTAAACCTTATTGTTAATGGGTGTATTTGTATAATGATATACAGCTTTTAGTTGCCACTGGTTGCTCAAATTAAAAGTTAGCTTGTTATAGTATTCTATCTGATCAATTACTGTTAGCGGAGCATTACCTGGTAAACCAGTTGTTGGTAACTGAATGGTTTGATTGAAATAAGAAATGGCTTGTGACATGTGAACATTCCATCCAAATCGATTTTCTAAGTGCAACATATTGTACCAAGTATTTCCTCGGCCAACTATATCCGTTGTTTTAAAACTCGTTTCAAAACCTACGCCCGTGAATGCAAGTGATTCTTGTTTTTCTTTTGCCAATGATTCTGCAGATAAGTATGCAAGGTGTTTATCTGCCAATTCTGGCTGATTCAAATACTTTCTACTCAGCCATAAATAATAGTGTGCTGTGACATTATAAGAATCGTTTTGTAACACTTTTTCATAAGCTTTTACAGACTCGCTAAAATTTCCAATCATAAAAGCCGCATATCCAATTCTTAGTCTTAATAAAGTAAAATCTTGGCCATTTGCTACAGCATCGTTTCCATAGCTGATCAGTTCTTTCCATGAACCCTTTTCATACAAACCATAACTTTTGATGTTTACTGCATCATAGGTATAAGATTGTTGCGCATTGATATTTATAGAAAACAATACGAGTAAGCTGAGTAAAAAAGTTTTTAATTGCTGCATTGTACTTGTATGGTTTGATGATTGAGTTGAATTGTGAATGATGCTAGTTGACCCTTTTCTATGCGAGTAGTGGCTGTAAATAGTTTTCTTCTTTTCCAGAATAATTCTTGTGTTTGATCGCTGTCAAAGCTGATAGAACTATTTTGTAATAAATTTTCATCAGGCTTTATTGTTGAAGCATACTTCATTCTGATAAATAAATAGAATGGCGCAACTAGATCTTGGAGCCACTTAATAGCATTCATCCGAGAATTGTTTAAAGGAAAATAATCCGTTATTGTTAATGTCTTATCAGAACTTAACAATACATGATAGGCTACCTGATAGAACAGATATAATAAAGATTTCTTTGAGCCAAAATAGTTTGTGAAATAAAATTCAGAACCGTTATTGATAAAATAGGCAAAACTGTTTTGTTCTTTACAATACAGATAAGTCTCATTATAAACACTACTACAAACTTCCCAGCTTTCAGTTTCGTAGCCTTGAGCTATGACATTTATTCGATAGCCTGGTTGAAAATTAAATGCCTGTTGCAATGAAATGTTTGGAATAATGTTGCTAACAAAACTTCCTTCCTGAGGTGTTGTAAAACTTTTTAATTTGAAATGATTATCTAGTCTAGTGGTAAAATAGGAGAAAGGATAGGCCATAGTTTTTGAACCAATATTGGGTGTTGCCTGTAATTGAATATGTAAATGTGGTTCAGGGGAACGACCAGAATTTCCGCAGTAAGCAAGTATTTCACCTTTTTTCACATAAGCACCTTTTGCAACAGCAAAACTTTGCTTTTTTAAATGTGATAACTTACTGTACAAGCCTTCCGCGTGTTTAATAATGATGGTGTTTCCCCAGTTTTGTTGGGTATTGTTGCCACCTATTTCATTATCATCTACATGATCTACGATTTCTTCTACAATGCCGTCAGCAATGTTTAAAACGGGTTTATTATAACAATAAAAGTGTTCGGGTAAGTTTCCTGGGAACCGATAGGTTTTCATTTCGTTATCGAGGATCACGAAATCGATGGCTTTACTCCAATCTCCTTTATGTGTGATGGCACCATCATAACCCTGACTCACCATCCACTCACCCATAAAAGGTAATTGTAGCGCAATATAATTTTGACTCATTAACCTTTCTTTTCCGTTGAGATATCGGTAAAGATTTATTTCTGGACTGTAATATTGAATGGGAGTTAAAATTAGTTGTCGTTGTTTCCCTCTTAAATGCAACATATAGAGGAATAGGATCACAGTTAAACAAAATGGCAATGAAAATACCGGCACACCTATTTTGAACATTATGTTACTGACACCTGTGACTAAGAGAAACGCAATAGGCACTAAAATTAAAACCCAAAGAAAGGATCTAATAGAAGGGATGATGTAGAACCCTCCAAGCGCCATTGCAACCAACATGAAATTGGTGCCCATATTGTAATAGCTCATATCATTGAGTTGGGCACTTCCCATCAAATGTCCAAAAGTAATGGCCACCGCATAACCAAAAACCATTAGTAGAAAACCTATTCTCGAATAAATGAATAAACCGATGGCTAAAATGATGCCCGATGCAACATTCACTTGAAATAAAATTGCACTCAGGCTTCTAAAAAAGCCAGACACATAATCAGGAACTTTCCAATTTTCAATACCCGTGATTAGATTTACAAGATCAGATCCACCGATCGCATAGGTTTGATTATACCAATATACTTGTCTATGCGTTAAACCAATGCCATCAAAACTTTTGGATGCTAAGATCAATATACTGGTACTAATAATAAAAGCGAGCGAAAGCGCGGGTAATCCTCTTTTGTTCAATGCGGCGTTAAGAATTACAGACAGGAACAAAGTAAGAAGCGCACCTACTACCAATAATAAATAGAAAGAAGTACTTGATTCGAAATTACTTCCCATTCCTAATCCAAAAAGAACCACACTATAAGTTAGGAAACCATTTCCTGTTTGTTCTCTATTGAAACCTAATGCATCGGCTGCGATCAATGCAATGGCAACCGCTATCAAACCACAAAGAGCAGGGAAGGGGGTGATAAACGAGACTAATAAAATCAGCAAAGAAAAGATCCTATTTTTTGAAAAGAAGAGCATGCCATAACTATTTAGTATGGCACTGCCCAGATGTTTTAAATAAGATATACTGTACGAGAATTTCAAAATTTAGAATATTATGTTCTACAGATTTATTTGTTGCAAATGCGCTGGCATTTTTTCTTTCAACTCAATATAGGCAAGGTCTTCTGATTCACGGATCAAGTGTGTTTCTCCTTTTTCGTCAATTAAAATCACATTGGGGCGCATTTGAATGAACTGCATCCACTGGGTCATATTGTATGCCCCAACTTTGTGCACCACTACTTGATCACCGCGATTTAGTAGTGGCAGGTTCACACTCTGACGAACCACATCAATGTTCATGCAAAGTGGTCCGTATAAAACCATGTCTTCGGTATGGTGCGTAAAATCTTGGGCCGGACTAATTTTGTGCTCATACCAGAACGATGTAAATAAAATATTCACGCCAAAATCTAGTATGGTTGCCCTTCTGCCATCACTCAATCTTTTATTAGCAAGTACTGTTCCCAATAAATATCCTGCATCATCTATTAAAGCTCTTCCAGATTCTAAAATCAGCAACGGCAATTCGTTGGCATTGAACCCGATTTTATAAAGTGCATCAGTGATTGCTTCAGCAAATTCGTCAACCGAAGGGATGGTATCTGCACCAGGTAAATACGCTCCTCTCAAAGTATTACTAGAGGGTAATCCACCGCCCAGATCTAAATATTGGATGGCAGTGTTGAGTTGTGTTTTAGCGTTCCAAGCTAGATCGCCTAGTTTCTGAACAGCAATACGATAGGCTTCCGTAGATAACATGAATGTACCGATATGACAATGCAATCCTGTTAGTTGCAATTTTCCAGATGCAACAATTTTGTTGATGGCATTCCAAGCTTGACCATTCTCATAATTAAATCCGAATCTGTCCCACATTGGATAAATCCCAGTATCCATATTTACACGAATGGCAACACGAGATTTAGTATTTAGTTTTTCACTGAGCTCTATCAATTGATACAATTCTTCAAAGTGATCGATATGGATCAATGAATCGTTTTGAATGGCAAGCGTTAATTCTTCGGTTGTTTTTTCTGGTCCGTTGAAAATGATTTTGTTCCCTGGAACATTATTGCCTAATGCTTTCTTGTATTCAAATCCGCTAACAACTTCGGCCCAGCTTCCTTCTTGATGAAATACTTTACAAACTGCATTGATATAATTTGTTTTATAGCTCCATGCAAATTGCACTTTAGGATATCTGGTTTTGAATGCACGAACAGTATGCTGATAGGTTCTGCGAATGGTTCTTTCACTGATCACAAAAAGTGGGGAGCCATATTGTTCGATCATCGAACGCACAGAAACTCCATCAATTTGTTTTACTGGCTCATATTCTGTTCTGGTACCATATTTATTCATGAGGCCCGCATTCATTTTTTGAATAACTGGACTTTCGTATCTTAATTTTTGCATGCTAATATTTTTAAAAAGTAATAGTTATAATTCGCCGAATCCGCTGATCTGCTGAAACTCTTTTACATCAGTAATATGGTCCCAGGCATATCGGATAAATATTTTCCCCACTTCATAATCAATGAATGGTTGTACTGTTTCGCCCAATGCCATTCTTGCTAATGAGGCTGGTTGGTTTTGTCCCGCACCTGCAGTTAAGTAGATCCAAGCTGGAAATCTTGGATTGATCTCCATGATATAAGGTTCACCTTGTACCGTACGCATGATTTCTAATTCACATCCACCTTTCCAATGAGTGGCGGACACAAATTTTTTGGCGAGATCAATAAGTGTTTCATCCTCGAGTGTAATTCCTGCCCAAGCTTTTCCTTTATCGGTGATATAAAGTTTTCGCATTGGAATACTGCTGATCGTATTTCCTTTTCCATCACCCAGAACAGCAATATTAATTTCAGTGCCAGTGATAAATTGTTGCACAATAATGGGGGTGCCCCATTTTGCACTTAATTTATAAAAGGCTTTTTGTGCTTGTTCCAAAGTATAAGAAACGATGGCATCGTAATATTTTCCTTTTACAACTATAGGGTATCCAAATGCTTCAGCACACTGATACAATTCGTCTGCTGAATAAATAATTTTATCCATCGGAACAGATAGGCCATATTTTTTCCCGAAGCTGTACAAATTGATCTTGTCTCTTGCATCAAATTGTTCTAAGCTTGGAAGAAATGTGGCAATGCCCATTGATTGAAGGGTAGGACCTAGTTTGATAAAATTGTACAATTCTGCATCAAAATTGGGGATCAGTAATTGTATGTTTTCCTTTTCATGAATGTGTTGAATGCGCTTTAATAAAGTTTCTGTTCCAGCTGCAGGATAGGGGATCTGATATGTTTTATCTACCAGATCGTGTAGGTAAATACCTGGCTCCAAGGTTTCATAGCTCAAGCCAATGATGCGTAGAGGCTTAGGTAGACCATCGCGTAAAGCTCTGATCACGGCCACTCCTGGCCCTGGACTATCGATGGCATTTAAACCTGTGACGGCAATGGTTAATAATTGTTGGTTTGCAGACATGTGGTAATTTGAAAATTTCGGAATTAGATTTCTAGCAGATTTGCTGATCTTAACTGGTTGATGAAATCATCCCAGTCTTTTTCTAATTGTGATGCGGTAACATCATAGGTTTCTTTGATGAAATTTTTAATGGTCTCATCTGAGTTTCCTTCCTTGATTTTTAATAAAATATCTGCGGCAATAGGATTAGCAGAATAGGAGTCGCCTGTAGTTGGATTAAAAATGAAACCAGATTCACTGGTCGCAATATTTTTTTTCAGTTGCATAGTTGCTTTTTTGGAATTTGCAATCTTTTTTACAATCAATCTGACGAAGGGATAAAAAAGAACCTTCGCGGTTGACTGTTAATCTCTTGTTAAGTGAAATGTAATTACCAGGGCCTTAGTTTTACCCAGATATAATCGTCCATCAAAACTGCATTTTTATAAACAGCTTTTCTTCTTACGCCCTCTAAGTAAAATCCATTTTTTTCTAATACCCGCATGGATGCTTTATTGGTTTCAAATACCTCTGCGTAGATTCGAATGATGTCAAAATAATAGTAGCAATATTCTACCATTAGGCGAATTGCTTCTGTGGCAATTCCTTGATTCCAAAAAGGCTCTCCTAGCCAATAACCAATTTCTGCGGAGTAAACATATACATCTGAATTTAGGATTAGCCCAATGCCACCAATACATTCACCATCGAGGTCGATGGCGAGGTTTACGATCGGACTTGCTTCCACCATTTTCTCGAGCCAAATTTTTCCATCTTCTTCTGTATAGGGCGATGGGAAATAGTTTCGAAGGTTATTCCACACGTTAATATTGTTGGCATATTTAACTAGATTCTCTAAATCATCTGCCTTCCATTGTCTGATCGTAATCATTATTTAACCTGTTTAAAATATTCGGTAATGCTTTGACGAAAGGAAGATTCAAATCCTTTGCCGATACTTTTTTTAATTATTTAGTTTAACGTCTTTGATAGAAGTAGGGAGCCAAACTTGCATCTGATTGCTGCCTCGATTGCACCATGTATAATATGGAATGGCCAAAATCTTTTTTTCTACTGTGTTGATACTTTTGCCATCAGCACCTATTTGAATAGTAGGAACAGTAGTGGCAAGTGCAATAATTTTTTCATCCAAAATACTCATTGGTTGTTCATCAATTTTGGTGTCGGGTGGCAAAATAATATTGTATGCTTTTCCATCATTGTCTGCTCCTTCTACACAATACACCAATGGTCCGCGTTCTAGCGCCATTCTAAAATGATTGGCTTTGATTGCATCACTTGAGAGTACGCGTTTGATTTCCATGGGTAATTGATAACTGATGATATCGTTTTTCTTCCATTGTCTTTGAATGATATAGTAGCCATTTTCTTCAGTTACTGGTACAGTTTTTCCATTAACTAATATGGATGGTTGTAATCCACTAAACGTGGCAAATGAATAAAGGTTGCCTGGCACTACAGTATTATTAGCCCATCCTGGTTTGCGAAGCAATACTCTAAAATTATTTGCTGCAGTAGGGTTAACTGTGATTTGTATATTGCCTTCTAACGGATAGTTTGTTTCCATTTTCACTGCAATATCTTTTCCTTTCAGATTGATTTTTGTTTCACTACCAACAAATAAATTGATATAGATTGATTCTTGATCCTTTGCATAAATGTAATCGCCAAGAGATGCAATTAAACGTGCAATATTAGCAGGGCAACATGCCGTACCAAACCATTCTCTTCTTGCATTTTTTCCATTAGAGCCAAGCGGATTGCCATAAAAAAAATGATCCCCAGTTAAGCTCAATCCATCTAATGCACCATTATATAAACTGCGTTCTAATACATCCATATATTTTGCATCACCAGTTAGCGCATTCATTCTTTGATTCCAAAAAACCATTCCTACAGAAGCACAGGTTTCGCAATATGCTTGTTCGTTGGGTAGGTCATAATCAATTCCAAAGCCTTCATTACTGCCAGATGAACCGATGCCCCCAGTGATATACATATTTTTATATACTACATCTTTCCAAACTCTTTGCATGGCAGATAGGTAGCCTGTGTCGCCCGTTTGTGCAGCAACGTCTGCAGCACCAGTATACATGTACATGGCACGTACTGCGTGCCCAGTAATTTTTGATTGCATTTTAACTGGCACTACATCTTGCGCATAGGCTGTGTCTTTCCAGTCAGTCCAAGTATAGCCCACTGCATTTTTATGTCCTCTTTCTGATAATAGCCAATCGGCTAGATTCAAATATTTTTTATCGTTTGTTACTTTATACAATTTAACCAGCGCCAATTCTAACTCTTGGTGACCAGTTACCCAATGTCTTTTTGTTGGTCCGAATAAAGCATCAAAATGATTTGCCCAACGAATAGATACATCCAAGAATTTTCTTTTTCCTGTTGCATAATAATAAGCAACAGCGGCTTCGATCATATGGCCTGCATTATAGTCTTCATGCATACTCATATCAGTATACCTTTTTGTGATATCTGAAAGTGTGTACCAGGTATTTAAATATCCATCGGGTTGTTGTGCTGCTGCAATGATATCGATCCACTCATCTGCTTTTCTTTCCAAGGCCGAATCGGGATTATTTTTTAAGGAGTAAGCAATTGCTTCCAATGCTTTGAAAACATCACTATCGTCATAAAAAATGCCCTCATGCTTTTCGCCTTTTTTCCTAGCAACCTTTTGAAAATTGCGCAATCTCGGAGTAGCGGTTTCTGTTTGATATACACATGCGTTTAATGTTTTGGTAGCTACTAACTGCAGTTTTGGTTTCCAAAAATGATCGGTAATCACCACTTTCGAAAAGCTGATGGGCTCAATTTTGATGAGATCGCTTTGGCCATTTGCCATAGAGATTATGCACATAAAACATAGAAAGCCTAGAAATTTTTGAAACATGGGTGTACTTTTTAAATGGACAATAATCGACTTGTTTTCCAACAACTTAAATATAATTGATTGTGGGCAGATAGGGAATTGTAGTAAAAAAAACTGCCAGATATACACATTAAAAAAATGAAACATAATTGATTTTACTACTTTGAAACTCGGTTTTGGGTTACCTTTTTTCAAAAAGGGTATTAAAGGTTGTAAAAAACTCTAAAAAAAATGGTACAAAAAACCTATTTCAAGACAAAAGATTATTGCAAAGTAAAATTCAGTTTTAACGTAGAAAACGCTGAAACAATCGAGATCTTAGGCTTGAACAGTGATTGGGAGAACAGCATTGTAATGAGTAAGAAGAAAGACGGAACCTTTAGTGCTGAGGTATCTTTACCTAAAAATTCACAACACGAATTCAAATATCGCGTAAATGCTTCTGAATGGATCAATGAGCCAGAAGCTGATAGTGTTAACACCAATGTTTTTGGTAGCAACAATAGCGTCATCGTATTATAATATCCTATGTAAGCGCCCCCGAGTAATTGGGGGCGCTATTTTTATCGCTACATAAAAAAAGTGATCTGTTGCCAGACCACCTTGTTTTAATATTATGGTTTTATTTATGCTAGATCGAATCGGTCAAGATTCATGACCTTCGTCCAAGCTGAGATAAAATCTGATACAAATTTTTCTTGAGCGTCTTCGCATGCATATACTTCAGCAAGCGCCCTTAGTTCTGAGTTAGAACCAAAAATTAAATCTACTCTAGAACCATGCCATTTGATTTCGCCAGTGGAACGATCAGAGCCCTCAAACAGATCTGCTGATGCAGAACTAGCTTTCCAGGTATTGCTAAAATCGATCAGATGCACGAAGAAATCATTGGTTAAGGTTTCAGGATTTTTTGTGAAAACTCCATTTTTAGATTTTCCAACATTTGCTCCTAGAACACGCAAACCTCCAATCAACACAGTCATTTCAGGTGCTGTAAGGGTTAATAATTGTGCCTTATCGATGAGCATTTCCTCTGCAGAAACTATTGCCTTTGCCTTGATGTAATTACGGAATCCGTCTGCTACTGGTTCCAATACGGCAAACGATGCTGTATCTGTTTGTTCTTGTGTAGCATCAGTTCTACCAGGAAGGAATGGAACTGCTACTTCGATACCAGCTTTTTTAGCTGCTTTTTCAATTCCAACAGATCCGCCTAAAATTATTAAGTCAGCAATAGAAACCATTTTCTTACTGGTTTGTGCTGCGTTAAAATCTTTTTGAATTTTTTCAAACTGGTCTAAAACTTTAGATAGCTCAGCTGGGTTATTTACTTCCCAATATTTCTGAGGTGCTAAATGAATACGAGCTCCATTTGCTCCGCCTCGTTTATCTGATCCTCTAAAAGTAGCTGCAGAAGCCCAAGCTGTAGAAACTAAGTCAGACACAGAAAGACCAGTTTCAAGTATTTTATTTTTTAAAACTGCAATATCTGAGGCCTCAATCACTGGATAGTTCAGTTCAGGAATAGGGTCTTGCCAGATCAGCACTTCTGTAGGCACTTCAGCACCAACATAACGAGAACGAGGTCCCATATCGCGGTGCGTAAGTTTAAACCATGCTCTTGCAAATGCGTCTGCAAATTGATCGGGGTGCTCATAAAATCGTTTTGAAATCGGACCATAAGAAGGGTCTAATTTCAATGCTAAATCGGTAGTTAGCATCGTAGGAGCATGTGTTATAGATGGATCGTGTGCATCAGGTACAGTACCTGCACCCGCACCAGCTTTTGGTTTCCACTGATGAGCTCCTGCTGGACTTTTAGTTAATTCCCAATCATATCCGAATAAATTTTCAAAAAAGTTATTACTCCATTTAGTAGGGGTTGTTGTCCAAGCGCCTTCTAAACCACTTGTGATGGTGTTGATGCCATTTCCAGCACCCAAAGTGTTTTTCCAACCCAAACCTTGTTCTTCAATTCCTGCTGCTGCAGGTTCTTTTCCAACATATTTACTAGGATCTGCTGCTCCGTGTGTTTTACCGAAAGTATGTCCACCCGCAATTAATGCAACTGTTTCTTCATCATTCATGGCCATACGGGCAAAGGTTTCCCGAATATCACGTGCTGAGGCCATTGGGTCAGGATTACCATTTGGTCCTTCTGGATTGACATAGATCAGTCCCATTTGAACTGCAGCTAAAGGATTTGCCAGATCACGATCTCCTGTATACCTTTTATCTCCAAGCCACTCACGTTCTGAACCCCAGTTAACATCTTCTTGAGGCTCCCAAACATCTACACGACCACCTGAAAAACCAAATGTCTTAAAACCCATTGATTCTAAAGCACAGTTTCCAGCAAGGATCATCAAATCAGCCCAAGAAAGTTTTTTGCCATACTTCTTTTTAATCGACCATAATAGTAATCTAGCCTTATCCAGGTTAGTATTGTCAGGCCAGCTATTTAGAGGGGCAAAACGCTGCATTCCTGCAGCACCGCCGCCTCTTCCATCTGTTGTGCGGTAAGTACCTGCACTATGCCATGCCATCCGGATAAAAAACGGACCATAATGGCCATAGTCTGCCGGCCACCAATCCTGAGAGTTGGTCATTAAGTGATAGATATCCTGCTTCACAGCGTTTAAATCAAGTGAAGCGAATTCTTTTGCATAATTGAACGACTCATCCATTGGATTAGATAAGGCAGAATGTTGACGAAGGATATTTAATCTTAATTGATTTGGCCACCAATCATTATTTCTGGTTCCTCTTCCTGCACTACTTTGGATGGCAGAAGAAGCCGTAGCACCTGTAAAAGGGCATTTAGCGTCGCTATTTTGTGTACTATTTTCCATATTATTAAATTGTTTAAGGAGGTTAAAATTACTGCATTCAAAGAGTCTTTATTGAAAAAGGGGATTATATTTCTGTGTTCTGTAAATTATTTGAAGAACCTATCCATTTCCAATTTATATTGCGATTTCACTTTACTTTTTTCATCATTAATTAAGGGAACAATGCAAAAATCAATTTTCATTTGTAGCGTGTTTTTTCTCGCTATATTTCAAACAGTTTCTGCACAAGAAAAGTTCGAATGGAAACAAATATTCAGCAATATCAATAAAGAGGCATTAGACCACTCAAGGGCCTACGAAACTTTAAAAGAAGCTACTGAAACCATTGGCCACCGTTTAACGGGTTCAGCAAACGGGAAAAAGGCAGAGGAATATGCCTATAACTTATTAAAAAGCTATGGCTTTACTAACCTGCGTTACCAACCCTTCGAAGTGGAAAGCTGGAGCAGGGGTAATTTGTCTGTAGCAATTGGTTCTGATACCAATCATCTAGTTACTTTTAAATCTGTAGCATTAGCACATTCACCGGTAGCATCTGATGTGTCAAATGAAGTAGTTGATATGGGAAATGGTTTGGAAGAAGATTACCAAATGGCACCCGATAAAGCAAAAGGAAAAATTGCTTTAGTGTATCTTGGTGTTTTACCAGGATCGAAGCCTGGTACTAAAGGCTTGCATCGCTCAGAGAAAACAGCCATTGCTACCAAATATGGTGCAAAAGGAATCATCGTAATCAATACTGCTACTGGTGGTATCTTGCTTACAGGAACAGCTTCCGTAACTGGAAAGTTAATTCCTATACCAGCTGTATGTATTGGTAAAGAGGATGGAATGAAATTGAAGGAAGACATTAAGAATGCGAAATTGTTTACGCATATTAAGATGAATAATTTTTCTGGATTAATAAAAGCCAGAAATGTAATAGCTACTATTAAAGGAAAAACGTTACCAAAAGAAAAAGTGGTAGTAGGCGGACATCTAGATAGTTGGGATCTGGCAACTGGTGCCATCGACAATGGAATAGGTTCATTCGCGGTATTGGATATGGCTAGAACCTTTGCTGCATTGAAGTTACAGCCAGAGCGTACTGTTGAGTTTGTAATGTTTATGGGAGAGGAAGAGG
Organism: Bacteroidota bacterium; assembly: GCA_026391125.1. Taxonomy (GTDB): domain Bacteria; phylum Bacteroidota; class Bacteroidia; order Chitinophagales; family Chitinophagaceae; genus Sediminibacterium. Next base: position 9,807 of record JAPLEO010000087.1, on the reverse strand, counting down.
GTTTATTAGGTTCACGTGCCTATGTTGATGCTGCTATAAAAGACAAATCAATTGATCAGATCAGGTACATGTTAAATTACGATATGACGCACGATCCAAAGGGATACAATTCATCTGATGAAGGGAGTAAAGCTCTTTTTGAATCCATCGGTTCCATTGCACATTCTTTGGATTCAAATTTCAAAAACACATTTAAGTCTGGCGCTGGTTTGCATAGCGATCACCAACCATTTATGTTAAGAGGGGTTCCAACTGGAGGCAGTGCTGGAAATGGTTTGCCAAATAATGCGGGCCCTTGTTATCATGCCGACTGTGATGTATTTAGCTTAGTTGATAGAGCTGGCATGGTAAACAATGTTCGATTCAGCTCCATGTTATTATATGGTATTGCAGATTCAAAAGAGATCACTGCGAAACATTTTAACGACGCGGAAACAAAAGCATTCTTAGAAAAAAATAATTTGAAAGAACCCTTACAAATTGCAGGGGAGTGGCGTTGGAAAGATTAAAATAGATAGAGAAGGGTCAGTGTTTATTTGAATACTGATCCTTCCAATTTTGTAATCGAAGAGAGAAGTACACAGTAATGATACCGCAAATCATTCCTGCACCTACGTCTAAAGGAAAGTGTTGTGCTAAATAGATCCTAGAATAGCCCACTAAGTACATATACAAACATCCTACAGGAACAATCCATTTTTTGGGGATCAATAAACAGAATAGTAAGAAGATACTGCTTGCTGTTGTGGTGTGTCCGGATGGAAAACTATCCACCGAATTCAAGAATATACCTGGCACAATATGGATCGAATTCCAATCTGTGATCAATTTTGTGGGTCTAGGTTCTCCGTTGAATATAAAGTGTTTGGGAATCTGAGCGAAAACTGTGGAGTAAACAATGCTACCCAATAATAAGATGGTATATTTTTTTCTGAAAAATAATATATACACTGCAATGGGGATCCAAATAGCGCCGTCGCCTAAATAAGTAATGTATTTAAATGCAGTGTCTGCAAGGGTTCCGAGGTTGGCGTTGAGTAAAAGAAAAAAATCGGCTTTCCCAAGTAAGAATGATAAGCCAATTAATAGTAGGCCAGAAATGGCCGTAACTAAAGCGCCAATTGTAAAATTCTTGATTGATAATTCGGGCATTTGTTGGAAGATGCTTTCGACAAAACTAATATAAAAAAGAATAAGGCCCTTTGAGGCCTTATTTTGAAATCTTATATCACTCCAGCCAATTCAAGGCTTCGTTTTTTTAAATGGATAATATCGAGGTTGTCGATAATTGGGTCGGCAGTCAGGATCAGTGAAGTTTGATGTTCTTTCCACCAAGAATTATTGATCAGTTCCTGAACCGCTAATACACCAATCAAATATTTTCTTTCTGCATCAGCATGCCATTCTTCGATCCATTCGAATTTTTCCCTTGGGATATATTTCCAATCATCAAAACTCAAATACACTTTTACGTAGTATTCATTGGTAAGTTCATGCGGCTTGTGGTGATACAATTTTTTATACTCGTATTTGTAATTATAGCGAAGTGCCGAGATATCACTCAATACTGCCGAGGCAGTAGGGAAGCTACCCGCACCTTTTCCATAAAAAAATTGTTTGTCGGCAAATCCACTTTCAATCACCACACCATTGTATTCATTTTTTACAAACGACATGGGATCGCCAAGTGTTACAAATTGTGGTAACACAAATGCAGCAACTTTACCGTTCTTTAATTTTTTTGCTTGTGCAATCAGTTTAATATCTAATCCTTTTTCTTTTGCAACAAGCGCATCACTGAGTTGTATGTTTTGAATACCAGTGAAAAGGATATTGTTAGGATGCTCAACAATTCCGTAAGCGTGGTTGAGTAGGATGGTCCATTTATTTACAGCATCATAGCCCTCCACGTCCAATTTAGGATTACTTTCTGCGAACCCTAATTGTTTTGCGAGTAAAAGTGCTGATTGAAAATCCAATTTATCTTCGAACATTTTAGTTAGGATGAAATTGGTAGAGCCATTAACAATGGCTTTGATGGCGTGTAAAAGATCGTTGTCATAGTATTCTTCCAAGTTGCGAATCACAGGGATTGATGCACAAGCGGCAGATTCACAAAGGAAGGGAAGACCGGTATCTTTTTGTAACTGCAGAATTTCTGGAAGGTGTTCTGCGATCATTTTTTTGCTGGCACTCACAACAGCTTTACCATTATTCAATGCAATGGAAACTATTTCAAATGCTGCGTCTGCATCATCGATCACTTCTACGATCACGTTGATCTCATCATCGAAAAGTAATACGTTTTTATCTGTTGTAAACAATTCATCCGGCGCATTTCTTGCTTTGCCCGGATGCTTGATACAGACCTTCTTAATACTGGCGTTGAGCGATTCAGTTTGTTGTAAAACTTTATATAAACCTTCTCCAACAACACCAAAACCAAATAATCCGATCGTTAATTTCTTATGCGTTTCCATACTTTTTTTTTCGATTATAAACTTAGTTCGGCGTATGCCTTTTTCTTTTCTTTTGATTTTCCAACTTGTGCAAATGTATTTTCTAAATCCTGGATCAGATCTTCTGCTTCTTCCAATCCGATAGATAACCTAATTAAACTATCAGTTACACCAGCTGCTCTTCTAATTTCGGCAGGTATAGATTTGTGTGTCATATTCATTGGGTGAGAAATCAAACTCTTAATGCCACCTAAGCTTTCAGCCAGTTTGAATAAGCTTGTATTGTTTACTATTTCCAAGGCTGCTGCTTCTGTATCTTCTTTTAATTTAAAAGTGACGATACCACCAAAACCTTTTGATTGTTTTTTTGCCAGTTCATGATTTGCATGGGTCTTCAAACCTGGATAGTATACTTTCTCGATCAATGGATGTTGCTCCAACCACTGTGCAACTTCTAATGCAGTAGCACAATGCTGTCTGATGCGCAAATGTAAGGTTTCAATACCTCGAATGGTTAACCAGCTATCAAATGGAGCTAGAATATTACCACATGCGTTCTGATAAAATTTCAGCTTAGCCCCTAATACAGGGTCTTTCGCTACCAATAAGCCTGCGATCAAATCACTATGTCCACCTAAATATTTGGTAGCACTGTGCACTACAATATCTGCACCCTGTGCAAGTGGTTGTTGTAACACAGGCGTTGCAAAAGTATTGTCTACGCAAAGCAAACAATTGCTTGCTTTGGCAATTTTAGCAATCGCTTCAATATCTGAGATTTTGAGTGTCGGATTAGTTGGAGTTTCCAACCAAATCAATTTCGTTTTATCTGTGATTGCTTCAAATACTTTTTGTGTATCAGAAGTGTCAACATAAGTTACTTTAATTCCAAATTGTGCATATACAGAACCGAATAGACGAAAGGCACCACCATAGATATCATCTACTGCCACTATTTCATCTCCTGTTTTCAATAATTTGATCACACAATCAATAGCAGCCAAGCCACTGCTAAAAGCCAATCCCGTAGCGCCTTTCTCTAGTTTTGCGATGAGTTGCTCCAATACGGCTCTAGTAGGATTGTTTGAACGAGAATAATCGTATCCCTTATTCACACCTGGTGCTTCTTGCACAAAAGTGGAAGTTTGATAGATGGGCACTGAAACGGCACCTGTTAGAGGGTCTACTGGAATGCTGTGGATCAATTCTGTTGCGCTGCTCATGATTATTTTTTGAAATGTTATTAATCGTCTAAGGCAACTTGTCAAGAGAGGGTAGGACTTACTATTTTGAACTTTCTATGCCTATGGACATAAAAAAAGCTCATCTAGTAAGTCAGATGAGCTTGAATATATTAATTCCCGAAGGAAGTAGAAACAAACTATTACTCTGACTTATCTCTGTAACGCAAATACGTTACTGGAGTTGGCACCTTCATATTATTGAGTAATAATATGGGTTGCCAAGGCTTCAACGGGCCAAATCCCTCTGCCTTTCTTGATAAGTTATCTAAAGAACTGACGCAAAGATAATGGGGAAGATTTCAAATTTCCAAATAAAAGTCTACTAAAATTGTAGGAAATAAATTAAAACCCTTCACTGGCAAGGGTTTCGGCCGAAAAAAATATTTTTGAGTAAATGTGGTCTAATTTAATTTTAAATGAATTAGGCGATTTAAAACTTAATAGCAGGTGTAGTGTTTGTATATTTGATATCCTTTAAATCAGCATGGCAAAGAAAAAATTGGTTGTAAAACCCACTTCAACAATCGAACAATCTGCAAACCTTGAAACTATTGAGGTTTTTGGTGCGCGTGAACACAACTTAAAAAATATCGATATCAGCATTCCTAAAAACAAATTGGTTGTTTTTACGGGTGTTAGTGGCAGTGGAAAATCTTCTCTTGCTTTTGATACTATTTACAATGAAGGTCAACGCAGGTATATGGAAAGTTTTAGTGCGTATGCCCGTCAGTTTATGGGTGATATGGAACGACCTGATGTTGACAAGATCACGGGACTTAGTCCGGTTATCTCGATCGAACAAAAAACCACTAATAAAAATCCCCGTTCAACTGTTGGAACCGTAACAGAAGTGTATGATTTCATGCGTTTATTATTTGCACGTGTAGGTGAAGCATACAGTTATAATACAGGAAAGAAAATGGTGAAGTTCAGCGAAGAAGAAATCGTTGAAAACATTTTTGAAAAATATGCCAATAAAAAAATCTCTTTATTGGCTCCCTTGATTAGAGGTAGAAAAGGTCATTATCGTGAATTGTTTGAAGACATTCGTAAGAAAGGATATTTGAAAGTGCGTGTGGATGGAGAAGTGATGGACCTAACGCCAAAGCTTCAAGTTGACCGTTACAAGATCCATGATATTGAAGTGGTAGTTGATCGTTTATTGGTAAGTCCGGATATGAAAGTCAGGCTCAGTCAGAGTGTACAACAAACTTTAAAAACTGGAAAGGATCTTTTATTTCTTTTGGTGAATGATACCAATAAGGTTATTCAATATTCCAAACAGTTAATGTGTGAGGACACAGGTATTAGTTACGAAGAACCCTCGCCCAATGCATTCTCATTTAACTCTCCATATGGCGCATGTCCAACTTGTAAGGGCTTAGGTAATGTATACAGCATTAATATGGAAGCCGTGATGCCAGATAATAGCAAGTCGGTGAAAGAAGGAGGTATCGCACCTTTGGGCGAACAAAGAGATGCGCACATTTTTAGATCGGTAGAAGCGATCGCAAAAAAAAATAAGATCAGCCTTGATAAGCCAATAAAAGATCTACCTCCTGCTTCATTAAATATGTTACTCTATGGAAATCCGGAGGGCCCAAGCGTTGATGATTTGGAAATAGAAGAAGATATGATTCCCGGTACACCTTACGAAGGTGCATTTGAAGGAATTATACCGATGCTAAAAAGATGGTTTACTGGAAACAGTAGTACCGAAGTAATGCGCGAATGGGTGGAGCAATATATGGAGCTCAAGAAATGTGGTTCTTGCCATGGTGCAAGATTAAAACAAGAAAGTCTTTGGTTTAAAGTAGATGAAAAAAATATTGCAGAACTGAGTCACCTTAATTTGAGTGATCTCATTGTTTGGTTTGATGGAATTGAGAAAAGACTAAGTAACAAACAGAACGCAATAGCAAAAGATATTTTAAAGGAGATTAGAGAACGACTACAATTTTTATTGGATGTTGGATTAACCTATCTTTCTTTAGACCGTCCCTCTAGAAGCCTTAGTGGTGGAGAGTCTCAGAGGATTCGATTAGCCACACAAATCGGCTCACAATTGCAGGGAATCACTTATGTTTTGGATGAGCCTTCTATCGGATTACATCAACGCGATAATCATCGCTTGATTACTGCTTTACAAAATTTACGCAATATTGGAAATAGTGTGTTGGTAGTTGAGCATGATAAAGACATTATGATGGCGGCTGACTATTTGGTGGATATTGGTCCCAAAGCTGGGATCCATGGAGGGGAAATTGTTGCAGCTGGAACTCCGGCAGAAGTATTATTGAGCAAATCTGATACTGCATTGTATTTGAGCGGAGTTAAATCAATACCTGTACCAACAGAAAGAAGACCCGGCAATGGAAAATTCTTAGAGATCACTGGTGCAACAGGTAATAACCTAAAAAATGTATCGGTAAAAATTCCATTGGGTGAATTGGTAGTAGTGAGTGGTGTTAGTGGTAGTGGAAAATCAACACTGATCAATGAAACCTTGTATCCATTATTATCGAAGCATTGTTATAATAGTCGTGTTACTCCGATGGATTTTAAAAGTATCAAAGGCTTAGAAAATATTGATAAAGTAATTGAAATTGATCAGTCGCCCATTGGTAGAACACCAAGAAGTAATCCTGCAACTTACTGCGGATTCTTTACTGAAATAAGAACTTTGTTTGCCGCAGTACCAGAAGCAAAAATCAGAGGTTATAATGCCGGACGTTTTTCATTTAATGTAAAGGGTGGACGATGCGATATGTGTGAAGGTGGTGGAATGAGAACTATTGAAATGAATTTCTTGCCCGACGTGTATGTGCACTGTGAAAAGTGTAATGGGAAAAGATACAACAGAGAAACACTGGAAATCAGGTACAAAGGAAAATCAATCAGCGATATATTAAATATGACTGTTGATGAAGCCTGCGATTTCTTTCAACCTGTTCCATTTATATTTAGAAAGATCAAAGTATTGCAGGATGTTGGTTTAGGATATATTACACTTGGTCAATCTGCTGTAACCCTCAGTGGTGGCGAAGCACAGCGTGTGAAATTGGCCACTGAACTTGGAAAAAAAGATACTGGTAAAACTTTTTATATTTTAGATGAGCCAACAACCGGTTTGCACTTTCAAGACATCCAACATTTGCTAGATGTATTGAATAAGTTGGTGGATCGTGGAAATTCTGTTTTGGTAATTGAACATAATTTGGATGTAATAAAAGTGGCAGACCACATTATTGACCTCGGACCCGAAGGTGGTAATGGTGGTGGAAGAATTCTTTTTGCAGGCGTTCCTGAATTAATGGTTAAAAACAAAGAGAGTCATACTGCACGATTTTTAAAAATTGAATTAGCCTTATAAATTCTTTTTATGGATTTAGAGAAATTAAATTTTTTGCCCGAGTGGGATGAAAACAGATTCATCAAAAAAATGAATCAGCATGGTGAAGCCTGGAAAAACGCACCAGGAATCATGGCTGCAAGAGACGTGTATAAACAATGGCGTGAAGTGTTTGGATTGGTGGTTGCTTTTGCAGAAAATTTAGAAGATGAAAAGAATGAGAATAATCGTTCTACAACAAAATCATTGATCTACGAAAACGCACTCATTGTAGCGCCAAAAATTATTGGTGCAGTGAGTGTAGATGCTTATACCATTAAAATGGAAAACGCTGCGATCATTCGCAGCAATTGCAGACAAATGATGGAGCAAATCAATTTCACCGTACTAATGGGATGGTCTGAAGAAGACTACAAAAGGGTGATCGATGAATCCCTTGAACAATTCAAAGCAGCATTTAGGATCTGGGTAGCAACATTCATCAAAGATGGAGACGATGATGAATGGGGTTTATTTATCTAAACCCCGAATCATTTCTATATGATCAATCCCATCTTCATCGTAAACATCACTGCTTTGTATAAAACCCAGGGATTCGTAGAATTTTTTCAAATAGAGTTGGGCACCAATCTTAATTGGACCATCACCAAAAATTTCAATGCATTTTTCGATGCTATATTCCATCAATTCTTTACCCAAGCCTGTTCCCCGGTTTTCTCTGTTATTCACTACTCGGCCAATTGAGTGGTAATCTGGGTATGAAACCCCTTTTGGAACCAACCTGGTACTTGCAACTAGTTCTTTACCATCCCAACCCATGATATGATAGCATTTTTGGTCTTTATTGTCCTGATCTAGAAACACACAATTTTGTTCAACTACAAAAACGTCAGAACGGAGCCTTAATACGCTGTATAGCTCATCAACACTGAGTTCTTGGAAGGTTTTGCACTCCCATCGATATCTTTTTTCGCTCATAATACTGTTTATGCGGTCTTAATTTAATTCCTTTAGGTGCAAAACTAATGGTAGAACCACCATTATTTTACATCTTTGCAGCCCGCTTGGGCGGACTTTTACAATTATTTGAAACAAATCTATGCAGAAAAAAGTAGCCATCATTGGTGCTGGTCCGGCTGGATTAACCGCAGCCTATTTATTGGCCAAGGAAAATCAGCAGGTAGTGGTGTTTGAAAAAGATCCGCAATATGTGGGCGGAATTTCACGTACTGAAACATATAAGGGATACAGTTTTGATATTGGAGGTCACCGTTTCTTTTCTAAATCAAAAGAGGTAGAAGATTTTTGGACTGAGATCTTAGGTGATGAAATGTTAGAGCGTCCGCGTAGTTCACGCATTTTTTATAATAAGAAATTCTTTTCTTATCCCTTGGTTGCTTTTGAAGCACTAATGAAACTTGGGATCTGGGAAAGTTTTTTATGTGTGATGAGTTATTTACGTGCAAAAGTATTTCCGGTTAAAAATCCAACCAATTTTGAGGACTGGGTGACCAATCAATTTGGTAAAAGATTATTCAATATATTTTTCAAAACCTATACCGAAAAAGTTTGGGGGATTCCTTGTAACGAAATTTCTGCTGATTGGGCCGCTCAAAGAATTAAAGGCTTATCACTAAGTAGTGCTATTTGGAATGCATTGTTCAAACCAAAAGCTGCAAAAGGTGATAAAGATAAAGTGATCAAAACATTGATTGATTCTTTCCGCTATCCTAAGAAGGGGCCTGGTATGATGTGGGAAGTATGTACACAGAAATGCATTGCCATGGGTGTGCAGGTGGAAATGAATACTGGTGTGAATGGAATTAGTAGGGCCGATGGTAAATGGTCTGTTCAAACTTCTGACAATCGAACATTTGAAGATTTTGACTACGTGCTTTCCTCAGCACCAATGCGAGAATTGATTCCTGCAGTAGCCCCTAAATTTCCTGCAAAGCCTCTAGCTTCTTCTCAAGAATTAGGCTATCGCGATTTTGTTACGGTGGTACTGATCTGTAAAGATGAAGATGCATTTAGCGATAACTGGATCTATATTCATGACCCTAGTGTGAAAGTTGGTAGAATACAAAACTTCAAGTCTTGGAGTCCGTATATGGTACCCGACCCTAATATGGCTTGTTATGGTTTAGAATATTTCTGTTTTGAAGGTGATGGTTTATGGACCAGCTCTGATGAAACACTCATCAACTTGGGTAAAAAAGAAATTGAACAGATCGGATTAACAAAAGCATCAGCTGTTGTGGATGGCTACGTTGTTCGTCAGCCTAAAGCATACCCAGTCTATGATCATAGTTACAAACAAAATGTAGAAGACGTTCGTGAAGCCTTGAAAGACTATCCTGGACTGTATTTGGTAGGACGTAATGGTATGCACAAATACAATAATCAAGATCATAGTATGATGACTGCGATGCTTGCTGCTAAAAATATTGTGGCCGGTAAAGAACTCTACGACTTATGGGATGTAAACGAAGACGCTGAATACCATGAAGGCGGAAATCGTGGAGTAGAAGAATCTGAAAAAATTGCAGAGAGATTAGTTCCACTGAAGAAGAGTGAATAGTGAAAAATGGACAATCATTGTCTCAATAAAAGAGGCTGTCTCAAAAGGGGCAGCCTCTTTTTTATGTAAAATAGTTTTTAGAGTTGTTTTATGCACAAAGAAGGTGAATAAAAATTGGTGGAATTAGATACAATAAATGGGTTGTTTTTTGTGTCTTTATAGTATGGCAAG
>JAPLEO010000104.1 GCA_026391125.1 Bacteroidota bacterium | reverse complement strand
TGCTGAATATGAATACCGGTTCAACAGAAGAAATAAAAGGAAGGTCTTATTCAATGATGTTTTACAACGAATGATTCATCAAATTCCCCATCCTTACAACTATTTAAAAACCCTTTGCGTTTATAATACCTAATCCTAATTTTATTTAAAATAGTAGGCGTTAATCCAGGTATCAGGTCTAATTTAACTAATGGCCAGTCTATCAGATATAATCCCTCCACACTCCCTACATAAATAAACTTATCATATTTAAACATTGAACGTTTATTGAATTCTACGTTCCGAATAATTTCATAAACCTTATTATCGTTGTACAAATACATTCCTTTGTATGTTGTAAACAATAGGCTTTTGTCAACACACAACGATTGAATTACCATTGAATGGGTTAGTATTTTTTCTGTTTTTTCAGAGTTTGGAATGAATTTATATAAACCATCCTGGCCAGATATATAAAAAGTATCGATGCAATTATTGATATGATAAATGGGCTTTTCAGAAATAGAGAACGATTTCTGTTTACCGCCATTCAAGGGTATACAATATAGTTTTCCGTTTTCTGCGGCTACATAAAGATTGTCACCCAAAATGTCTGCATCATTAAAGCCAATAATATTCGTTAATAAAGTATCTATGAACGAGTTTGTTTTCAAATCTAATCGACCCACTGAAAAATCTGTTAAGTAAATGGCATACTGTTGATAGGAGATAAGTTTGCGAAATTTAAATTTGTCATGAATTTTTATGGCATCTTTTATTTCATGACCATCATAAACCCCTAAATTGTCATAGTTGATATAAATGCTATTCCCAATTTTGTTTACTTCTCCATTTGAATAGTACGCACCCCGTATGGGGGTAGTTGTAAATACATTATAGATACTGTCAACATAAATACCACTATAACCCGCAATCACTCGAATAGAATCATCTACATAAATGCTTCTGATCGACTCAGATTTGTGTTCGATCTTATAATAATTACGGATCTGGTATTCAAGAACGGTACCTCTGTAACAGATGAATAATTTATTACCAATTTTGGCTTTTGTAAGTCCTTCCACAAAATAGCCAGGCAAGAATTTGCTATTTTCTTTAGCACTTACATTTTTTTCTGGGTTAATAATGTCTGAACAATAGGTTTGAAGTAAGTCGGGATTTGCAGATTGACTGAGCCAAGTAAATCTTCCCTTTGCAAGATTGGTTGTAGCGATCTTTTTGAAATTGCCATTTATGAAATGGTAGAGATAGGTATCAGAACGAGCTATCAGATTTTTTCCATCCCCATCCACATTATTGATCGGTTCTTCAAAGCTATGTACATTAATGAAGACAGTATCCTGCGCAAATCCTTTGATAGAAATGAACAAAATCAGCAGAAAGTATAAGTATCTCTTATTCAATTCTAACAAATTTGATCGTATGCAAATTTCTATTGATTCCTTAAATAAATATTAAAAAATAGTATAACAATTTCGTCATATTTAAAATAGTCGTCAAATAATACATTTTTAGCGCTAAAAAATACATTCTAGTAGAAAAAACAACAGAATTGTGCTTTTATATCAACCTATTTATAAGGAAATCGGATAGTGGTGATTTTAATTTTGTGTAATTATTCTTCATGTTCACTTTTAATTTCTGAAACAGATATGAAAAAGTACCTATTCTTAATAATCCTGTTTTTAGCACAGCTTACGTATGGGCAAAAAGTCATTTTTACGAATCCATTTGGAGGACAAAATTCTAATGGAGGAATTTCGAGTTATGACTTTGCGAGTGGAAAAGTAACTACCCCCATCAGTCTTACTGGGAACCCATTAGGTTTAGTAGATGGATGGAAAATGTATGATGTGAGGGGTTATTATGATGGCGATGGTTCATTTGGCGATAACCATCGTATTGAAAATGGGTTATATGGGGCTAGTGATGGTTATGTATACGGAATCGACCAATTTTCAAGCACATTTTATAACAATAATTCAGGTGCTGCCTTGCTATATCGATTCAAACCTGATAATGCTACTATAGAGGCTCTACACAATTTTAATGGTATCGTTCAGAATTATACTCAACTGCCTGTTGGAGCTTTTAAACAAGCATTAAGCAAACCTAGATTTGGGATGATTGAAGGAGCTCCAGGTGTCTTGTATGGCATATGTATTGAAGGTGGAGCATTTGGTTTGGGGGGTATTTGGAAATATGAGATTGCTAAACGCAAGTTTACTGAAGTAGGTTCTTTTAATCCTTTAACGCTTGGCTATGCACCCAGTGGGCCATTATTTAAAGCTTTTAATAACCAATTATATGGGATACTCTCATTTAATAATAAAAGTGCTAATGTGGATGGGCATCTGTATCAGGTTTTGACTAGCAGTGATACCATTGTTTATACCAATGGGTTAAACATTACTGTTTCAAGTTATTCAAGCTTTTTTCCCAATGGGCCTGTGGCCTATGATCCTGGAAACCATACGATCTATGGTGCAAGAAGAAATTTTGGAACTGGAACTAATAAAGGTGGGGGCTTGTACTCCTTCAATTTTGATACAAAAGAGGTTAATAACTTAAATGAAATCCTAACCCATAGTAGTCTTTTGGGTTCAAATCTAAGGGGCATTGTTAGAGGAAATGATGGAGCCTATTATGGTGTTACTGAATTTGATGGTGGCTCAGGTAAAGGTACCATTCTGAGAGTAAACGGTCCGAGAACAGGAAGTGCAGACTTTATTTTAGCAGCTGATTTTCCAGAAGCCCCTTCAGGCAATTCCATGATCGCTGTTGCCGATAAGATTTTTGGAACCTATTTAGATTATGGAGCTTCTAATAGAGGGATTTGGTGTTACAATATTTCTACTAGAACCATAACTAGTTTATTGCCTGGTGGAAATAGCTTGGGTTATGGTGTTTTACCGCAACTAGCAGTAGTTGGTAATATGATCTATGCAAGAACCATTTTTGGGGGCAAAAATAACTCGGGAGGTATTGTTGCTATCAATGCACTTAGTTTAGATATGAGTGCTGTCATGTCTGCGTATGAGCCAACCGGTAAATCGGCAATAGGAGAGTTATTGGATATTGGTAATAATGAGTATCTCGGTTTTAGTAGCACTGGAGGAAGCTTATCAGATAATTACCGCAATTTAAGTGGAACCATACTTCGCTATAATACTGCAAAAAAAACAGTCAATGCAGTTGCGAATTTGCTCACCATGACAAAAGCGGAATTTGATCAAATGCTTTCAGTTTTTCCTATTGGAAACGCATTTGAAAACTATCCATTTACTTATAAACCATTTGGTATGTTTAAAGGTGCGAATGGCAAAGTATATTTTTCTATTCGATCAACTGAAATTCCTTGGTATCCTGAGTATTATCCTCAGCATCGTGGGTATAATCGGTTATGTGAATTTGACCCAACAACAAATACGGTTAAAGAACTAACAAAAATAATCAATGCAGAACCGCTACCTGCTTTAGAATACTCTCCGGGTAAATTCTTGATGAATAGTTTTGATTCATTGACCGTATTTGATTTAGCAACCAACACGAATAAAAATGTGTTACTAATCCCTGATGATTCTGTTTATGGCGACTTTCAGGGTAAGTGGATAAAGGCTTCCAATGGATTGATCTTTGGAACTACCTCTACGAATAAAATGTTTGCTAACAGTCCATCCATTATTTACTCTTTAGACCCTGCCAATAATTTTAATTTTACCAATGTGGCAGTTTTGGCAAATGCCAATCAAGCAAATATTGGATTAACAGAAGTCAATGGAAAAATTTATGGATCAACCGCTTCGGGTGGTTCTAATAACCATGGTTTTATTTTCAGTTACACTTTAGCAAATGCTACCTATAAAGTAGAGTATAGCTTTAATGCAGATATCGATGGTGCTAATTTTAGCGCTGGTTGGACACTCAACAATGGTAAACTATATTCCACATCACAGGGAGGTGGTGCAAACGGATATGGTACCCTTGTTGAGTTTGATCCAACAACAGCCAAATTAAAAGTATTATCAGATCTTACGGTTCAAAATGGATTAGGTATTTATGCAACTCCAGTATTCACTACTTATCCTATTACTGCAGACTCAACAGATATCATTGTTAAGGATACAACTATTTGTTCTACTAATACGGCCATTCTAAAAGCTAGTAGTACATCTGTTGCTAGTCCGATTTTTAAATGGTATAGTGATTCAACATTAACAACACTAGTCTATACTGGAGACACTTATACTACTGCAGCATTATCAACTACTACTAAATACTTTATTGCAGTGAGTGGTACTGGTGTATTGCAAAACGTTTCGGGCAACGGTAAAAAGGTAACAGTTACTGTAAATCTCACACCAACAACACCTACAATTGTTGCAGATAAACAAAGTATCTGTGTGGGAGATACTGCTACATTAACATCCAGTAATGCTTCTGGCAATCAGTGGTATAAAGACGGTAGCATTATCAATGCGGCCACACTTGCAACTTTGAAAGCAACAGCCGCGGGAAGCTATACTGTTAAAACAACTAGTGCTGCAGCTTGTGCCAGTGCAATGAGTGTAGCATCAAGCATTATTGTAAATGTGATACCAGCAGTTCCTAACATAAGTGCTGATAAGTTGAGTTTCTGTTCAGGAGATTTTGCTACACTTACTTCTAGTAGTACCAATGGAAATCAATGGTATAAAGATGGTAACCTAATTACTGGGGCTACACTATCAACCTATAAAGCAATCGTTACTGGAAACTATGCACTAAAAGTTAGCAGTTCAACCGTATGTACCAGTGCCATGAGTGCCGGCTTCCTAATTACTGCAAATCCAACTCCATCAACGCCTGTTATTGTTGCAGATGGTAACACAAAAATTTGCAAAGACGATTCAAGGAATTTAACCGTTTCACTTCCTGCAAATACAACAGCGCAGTGGTATAAAAATGGAACAGCTATTACGGGTGCAACAAGTGCAATTTTAGCAGTTACTGATGCAGGTACCTATACCAATAAAATAAGCGCAGGAGTATGTGGATCTGCTAATTCTAATGCAGTGACCATTGAAGTAGTTTGTAAAACTTCTATCATGATGCCTGATGTATTTACACCAAATGGGGATGGATATAACGATAAGGTATATGCTATTATACCTGGTCTACAATATCTCAGAACATTTGAGATCTACAATCGAGTTGGTAATATGGTATTTAGCACCACAGATACCGGTAAAGGTTGGGATGGAACATTCAGAGGCTCTCAACAACCAGTCGATTCCTATATCTGGGTAATTGAAGGGGTAGACGGAAGAGGAAATAAAATTAAGAAAACAGGTGTCATCACTTTGATTAGATAAACAGCAGATTAAACAAAGCATATGAACAGACAATATTTATATAAATGGATCATCTTGGTAATGGGATTTTCATTCAGCATGACTGGATCCCAAGCACAGGATTTGCATTTCGCAGACGTTCAATCAATGGGGGTTTGGTATAACCAATCATTAAAATTGGATAATAAAATGGATCTGCGAATTAATTATCGAGATGTTAAATACGAATCGCTTGTAGCCTTTAGAACTGCAAGTGCACTTGTGAATCTTCCTGTATTTAAAAAAGAAAGTGCAACAAATAGCTTTCTAAACTTTACAGCAGGCGGAAATTTTGATCAATCAAATACAGGTATTTTTAAAAACAATACTTTCTTACTAGGCATCTCTTATGCGCAACAATTATCAGACAACCAAACCTACTTGGCAGCAGGTTTCCAGGGAACAAGCACCAGATCTGTTTTTGGATCTTCGAATGTTACATTCCCTGACCAGTTTGATCAATACGGTCCACTACCATCAGGTACAAGAGATCCTTTAAATGCAGGAAGAACGTATACCTGGAATAGTTTAAATGCAGGTGTATCCATTTTTCAAAATACAGAAACCAAAGAATGGTATGTAGGTGGAAGTCTTCGCCATATTAATCGGCCATATACGGATGAGTCCAAAACAGATGCCTATCGATTATCACCAAGCGTTGGACTACAGGCAGGATTAACCGTTAAAAGCGAATATGATCAATTTGGTATATATGGGTTAACCTATTGGCAAGCTGATGCGTATGAATATTTATTCGGAGCAAAATTCAATAGAATAGTAACAAAGGCAGAAGGTAATAATGAAGGATCTGCTTTTGGAGCTGGTATTGCACTACGTGTACATGATGCAGTAATTCCCAATGTTCAATTGAAATTCAATAAAACCGTTATTGGCGTTCACTACGATTTGAATATTTCTGGGTTAAAAGCAGCTGGATATAGTAGACAGGCTTTTGAACTGGCAATAACACAGCGATTGAATTAATTTTTAAGCAATACAAGCGATAAAAAATGAAAATAGAAATTGTTGATATAAAAAAAATGACATTGTTGTTGGTATTAATAACAGTATTTCAACACACTGTATTGGCGCAACAAAATTCAAAGAAAATTGTTCCCATCTATAAGCCGATCACAAATGCGAAATGGAATATGTTTGGTCCAGTTCGGATTACCATCCAAGACTTTGCTGTTACAGATAAATATAACGATACGGTAAGCGGGAAAGTAGATGGAAGGCTTCTTGATCTTGCTAATCTGAATTTTGGAATTGGATTTTATCAAAACTTTTCAAAAAAGATAGCGATGTCGGCTGAATTAATGTTTGGGTATGGTTATATGTCAAAGAAAAATCCTACAACCGACGATAAAATAAAAGCTTGGTCTCCAGCAATTAGAACCGATTTGTACTACCACTTTCTTAAAAAGGAATTAGAGCTGCAGCCCTATTTATTTATAGGGATGCACGGGTCGTACAAAATGGGAAACATTTATGTTAGTGCACCAGTTGGCTTGGGAGCAAGATATTTATTTATGGATAATAATTCAATGATGACATTTCAAATAGGTTATGGAATCGGACTAACGAATGGAATTAGAAACAGTGTAATGTATTCAACCGGGGTATATTTTAATTTGAATAAAAAATAATTAAAGGATTTTCAATATTTAAAAAATCAATTATGAAAAAGGTCACCATTTTAATGAGCCTGTTTGCATTAAACAGCATGATTTCATGTAACAGTGGAACAGATACTAAAAATACAACTGATAGCACTGCTAAAAAAGACAGTGTAGTAGCAACAACAGCAGCAAAAGATAGTACGGCTGTGAGTTTCCAAAAGAAATTGTCTTTACAAGGGATCACTTATGATATCACTACCTCTGGAAATGGATCTACCAGAAATCTTACAATTGTGCCAACTGGATTTAAAGGTACGGTCGACAAAATTGTTATGACCTGCGATCCAATCACCAATGCAGAAGTTGAAGATCTGGATGCTGATGGTTTTCCTGAATTATTGATCTATACCCAATCTGCAGGCTCTGGAACCTATGGTAATGTAATTGGCTATTCACCAAATAAAGGGGTTTCTCTTTCTCAGATCTATTTCCCTGAAACTGACAAAAATTCACCTGTTATGAAGGGTTATATGGGCCACGATGAGTTCGCAATTGTAGAAAGCACTTTAGTAAGAAGATTTAAAACTTACGAAAGCAGTGATGCTAATGCAAAACCTACTGGTAAAATGCGTCAGATCGAATACAAATTGAAAGAAGGAGAAGCTTCAAAGAAATTTGTAATGGGCAAATCAACAGATATAGCATTGTAATAATAGGGAAGTGAAAAAAATAATAGTCATATACTTTTCCCTATGTTGTTCCTTGATGCATGTATCAGCGCAAACTGAACAAAATGCATCAATTGACAAACCTAGTATTCAAGTAACAGGTATGGGAAAAGTATATGCTGTTCCTGATGCGGCAGAGATAGTTGTTATATTGAGAAACAGGGATGTTTCATTGAAAACTGCTATCAATTCTGTTGAAAACGAAGCTGAGTCCCTGGCTAGATCAATCAAAAAATATCTTATCGATAGTAACGATATTAGTATTGATTTACCTACTACCATGAATTTGTTTAAATGGGATCAGAAAAAGGCATTAGATATTACAACCGGTTATGATGCAACACAAAAACTAACCATCACCATTCGGAATCTTTCTTTTTTACAAGATTTTTTTAAAGAATTATTTAAGAGAAAAATCCATGAAATTGAAAGGTTTAGCTATTACAATGCCGATGAATCTATTTACTATAAGTTAGTTAGGCAAAGAGCTATTGATGATGCAGATAATCAAACGAAAGATATCGCAACAGCGAAAAAAGTAAAACTTGGCAAACTACATTACTTAGAAACAAACGAAGTTTTTGTAGATCAAGGAAAATCGAGTTTCTATAACCTAGGAACTTATGATACTATTCTAGACTCACAAAAGCTACTCTTTTCAAGCAAAAAAATCGTCTATGCTTGCACGGTAAAAATGATTACCGAAATAGAATAAAAAATATTACTGTATCAAATGATAAGCCGTTTGAAAAACGCCTTACTGCTAATCTATTGTCAAAACAAAACCAAAATTTGAAAAATATGAATCATCAATTTTTAAAACTGCTTAAATCCTTCATTCTATTTTTCCTATTTACTTTTCTTCTGCAAAGTTGTAGTCCAATTGTAGACTACTTGGGTAAATCGTATGCCCCTACCAACAATGTGGACATGGCATTTAATAGAAATGATGTCAAATATCCTTTTGAAGAAATGGGGATGATGCAGGGTAAAGGAGGAAAGTACAGTGATATTCAAAATAAAATGTTGGAAGAAGCTCGTAAAAGAGGTGCTGATGCAATAGTATTTGAGAACCATCAAGAAGTTGTAACTGGCTCTAATACAAATACAAATGCGAATTGGAATAGTCAAACTAATTCTGCTGCAACCAATACCAACAAACCCGTTACCACTCAAAAAACGAATACCTATGGATCTGGCTATGCCAATACAACATCCACCAATACTTCAGTGAAAGTTGTACAAGCCGTTTTGTTGAAGTATAAAAGAAATTAATTTT
>JAPLEO010000130.1 GCA_026391125.1 Bacteroidota bacterium | reverse complement strand
TTCCTCCTCTCTTCACTCTTATCTATTATCTCTTCACTTAACTAGAACCAACTTCCGATAAACGCTTCATTTACTGGTTGTCCTTTTAATGTTTCTTCTCTTTTCTTTCTTTTAGCTCTATGTTTTACAAGTGTAACTATGATTAAAGGAAGGAAAAACAGGGTCAATGGTGGAATCGCTAACATGCTGATCCATCTGCCTCCAAACATATTACGCATTGGTCTTCTTAAACGTTCTGAGATCAAGTACATACTTGGTACAATTACTAGCGTCATAAAGAATGCAAATGATAAACCAAAGATGATGGTCCATGACAAAGGCTTCCAGAATACAGCACTATCACCACCCATATAAATATGTGGATTGAGTTCAGAGAACAAAGTGATAAAGTTGATATTGAATCCTATTGCAATTGGTAAGAAAGCTAAGATCGCAGCCAATGCAGTTAATAATACAGGGATGATCCTTGTTTTACCTGCTTGAATTACCGCCTCTTTCGTTTTCATACCTCTAGCACGTAATTCGTCGCTGAATTCAATTACTAGGATACCGTTTTTAACAACGATACCTGCCAGACCAATGATACCGATACCTGTCATGGTTACTGAAACTGTCATACCAGTAATTGCAAAACCTAGTAATACTCCAATGATACTAAATACAATTTCTGTAAGAATGATAATTGGTTTACTTACAGAGTTGAACTGCAATACAAGGATGAACAAAATGAGCATTAAAGCAATCAACAAAGCTTTACCAAGGAAAGATGCTGTTTCTGCTTGCTGTGCGCTTTCACCCGTTTGTTTAATGGTAACGCCATCTGGTTTCTTTTTGAAATCTTCAATGTAGCTAGCGATCACTTTGTTTACTTCAGTAGGTGTATATCCATTCATTACATTGGAACGAAGTGTGATCAATCGTTTTTGATTGAGACGTTTCACACTACCTAATGTACTGGTTGGTTCTATCGTAACTAATGAACTGATTGGAATGTTTTTAATCGCCCCACCACTAGCCATATCGCGGAAGCTTATTTTCATATTTAAGAGTTCCACTAAATTCTTACGCTGGAATTCGTTATTCCGTAATTGAATTTTGTATTCGTCTTTTCCTTCTTTGATCTTTGATACTTCTTTACCAAACAAAGCTGTTCTAAGTGCCATACCAATCTGACCAGAAGAAACACCTTCAATTAATGCACGGTCTCTTTTTACAGTAAGTGTTAATTCAGGATTGGTAAGGTCTACACCCATTTTCAATTCTTCCACACCGGGTACATGAATACTATCTAAATAGTTCTTCAGGTTCACTGCTGTTTTGATTAGGTTGTCAAATTCTTCACTTGATACTTCAATATTTACAGGAGGTTCTGTAGGCGGACCATTTTGTTCTTGATCCACACTAATTTCAGCTCCAGGAATTCCTTTAATGGCTTCTCGCACTTTACTCAAATAAGGAGCAGTTGCAACACCATCTCTTTTTTCGAATGCAACAAATGAAACTTGAATTCTACCCAATTCACTTCTGGTACTTCTGTCGCCAGCCATCGGATCGCCAGCACCTATTGCTACGTTACTGATCACACTTTCAACTACTGGGTTTCTTTTGCCATCTATATTGCCCAACACTTTATTTACTCTAGCTTCTAACACTTTTGTTACGCTATCAGTATATAAAACATCTGTACCAACTGGCAGTTTCAGGTATACATAAATTTGGTTGGGATCACCTTTTGGAAAGAATACCACAGGTACTTTTCTAAGGCCAAATAAGACAACAGAGAAAATTAATAAGCCAATGGTTCCCAATAATAATTTAACAGGCCTCCATCCATGTAAAGCCCATCTCAATAAGCTTTCATAATGGTTCATGATCCAAGGAAGTGCAGTATGTTGGAATTCATGGATTGCATGATTTAATACGTAAACATTCAACACTACTAAGCCCACGAAGAATATTAATAAGTTGCCCCAGAAAGGTGCTCCAGCAAAATCTAATAGTATTCCTAATACAATAGCGATCCAAAATCCTTTCTTTTTAAAAATGGCACTCTTTGGACCTTTCAATTCTTCTTCATCTGGGTGTTCCATAAAGTCGACCGCAAATACTGGGTTCATAATAAACGCCACTACTAGCGATGCAGCCAAAGTAAAGATCAACATGGTAGGTAAGTAAATCATGAATTTACCAATGATACCAGGCCAGAATAAGAGCGGGAAGAATGGAGCGAGTGTAGTTAGTGTTCCTGCTAAAACAGGGATAAATACTTCACCCGCAGCCATACGTGCAGATATGGTTGAATTTAATTTTCCTTTTCCTTCAAAGAAGATCCTATGCGTATTTTCAATTACTACAATTGCATCATCCACAATGATCCCTAATCCAAATAGTAGTGCAAATAATACGATGAAGTTCAGTGTAACGTGTCCGCCAACAATCAAATCAGCTCCAGGTAAGAACACGAATGCAACGAACATACTCAACGGAACAGATAGGGCAACGAAGAATGCGTTGATTACTCCCATGAAGAACATCAGAATAATTAATACCAACACAAACCCAATTACAATACTATTTACAAGATCAGTGAAAGAAGTCCTGGTTTTGATACTCATATCACCAGTGATCACGGCTTTCAAATCTTTCGGAAAGCTGGTTGCTTTCATTTCATCAACGATCTTCTTAACGCCATCACTAGTTTCAATCAAGTTCTCACCACTTCTTTTAATGATATTTAGGGTAACAACATTTTTACCATCCAAACGTGCGAAGCTTTCTTTTTCTTTCACGGTGTCTCTTACAACAGCAATATCTTTTAAATAGATAGGCGCACCAGTTTGGTTACGAATAATGATCTTTTCGATATCATAAGCAGATTTCAATTGGCCTTTCAATTGCAGGTTACGTTTCATAGATCCTACATCTAATAAACCACCAGAGATATCAATATTTTCTCTTTGAATCGCATTACTAATATCATCGAAAGTAACACCCGCACTTTGCATACGATAGTTATCGACGTTGATTTGGAATTCTCTTTCAGGAGCACCAACAATATCAACTCGATTGATCTGAGAGAGGTCTTCGAGTTTGTCTTTTAAGTCGTCTGCATATTTTTTTAATCTAACAAGATCATAATCACCACTAATATTCACATACATGATGGGCTGCTCACTGAAACTGATTTCAAGAGCAGTAGGTGGTGAGGTAAGGTCTGTTGGAAGATCTGCTTTTGATTTATCGATCGCATCCTTCACTTTCTGTAAAGCCACATCGGTCTTTACATCTGTATCAAATTCAATTTGAATAGCAGAGAAATCTTGCTGTGAAGTACTGGTGAATTTTTTGATCTTCGCACCAGTAATACCCTTGATCTGTTTTTCGATCGGGCGTGTAACTAGGTTCTCAATATCTTTCGGTGAATTACCTACATAGATCGTTTGAACAAATATTGTTGGAATAACAATATCTGGAAATTGTTCTTTGGGTAACGTAACAAACTGATAGATCCCTCCCAAACTCACGAAGATCATGAGTAAGTAGATCGATGTTTTGTTTTTGATACTCCAGGTAGTAGGTCCAAATTCTTTGAACTTACCTATTATATTTTCTAATGCACTCATACAAGTAGTTTAGTATTTTTTCTTCGAATGGATTCAGTCTTATTTTGCCTCAGTTGTAATCACCTGTCCGTCATACAGACTTTGAAATCCTTCTGTAATAATTGCATCCCCAGATTGTAATCCGCTTTTGATTTCTAATTTGTCGCCATATAACTCACCAACTATCACTGGCTTTTTACGAGCAATCAGTTTACCATTTTCTTTCACTGCAACTAAAACAAAACGACCTTTATCATCAGTTTGTAAAGTGTTCACTGGGATGGTAATTGCATTTTTTGCAACGTAATCTTGTACACGTACTAGTGCAATTTGGTTTGGTCGGAAACTTTTGTCAAAAGGAATTTTCGCCTCTACATAAAAGCTTCTGCTTGTAGGGTCAATTATTTTTCCTACAACATTGATTTTTAAATCAAGCGATTTATTGATATCAGGTAAAGAGATTTTCAATGGAGTGCCAACTAGTACTCGAGTTGCATAGTTTTCAGGAATTTGGGTAGTAATCTTTAAATCATTGGTATTCACGATTTTGATTTGACCTGGACCAGCAAACAATTCGCCTACTCTTATATTCACATCATCTGCCACACCACTTACATTGCTGTAAACGGAAGTAAATTTCAATTGTTCTTCTGTTACTTTAATTTGTTCCTGTGAACTCTTCAATTGATTCTCTAAACTCTCTACATTATTCTTAGATGTGATTAATTGAATTTCTGTTCCAATATTTTGAGCCCAAAGGTTTTGTTGTTTTTGATATAAGTTCTTTGCAAATGCTAATTGTGTTTTAATGGATTGTATACCTTGTTCAGCAGCTACCAAACTTTGTTTAACAATAGCATCGTCAAGTTTAAGAATTAGTTGACCCTTACTAACCATATCACCTTTTTTGATATAGAGTTCTCTAACCTGTCCGCCACCACCGCGAGGTGTTATGTATGAAATATTTACGGCGTCAACCTTACCTTGTAGATCAATATAGTGTTCAAAATTGGAAGGTGTAATGACTGAAGTTGCTACCAACTTGGCATTATCTATTTTAGATGCTGGATCTGCAGCAATGATCTCTAACTCCAATTTTGCAATTGCAGTATTTAATTTTGCTTGGTCTTTCTTAAGTACTTCTAATTTATCTTTCTTTTCTTTTAAAGCTGCATCTGTTGCAGATTTGCCACCACAAGCCGTCAACGATAAGGCCGTTGCAAATAAAATGATATAGTTTAATTTTTTCATTGTCTATTATTTGTATAGTTAGTTTTTAAAGTTTTCCAGTTGCTTTATAGTAATCAACTTTTGCAATGATCGCAGAGTATAATGCTGTGATATAGTTTGCTTGAGCTGTTCTTAAATCGGTTTGAGCTGCAGTAATCTCTGTATTTGAACCCGTACCCAGTTCAAATTTTTTCTGAGTTTGAGCAAATACGTTTTCTGCTAAAGCCATATTCTTTTTTTGATAAGCCAACGTAGTAGTTGCAGCGTTGAAATTTAATTTTGATGTTTCAATTTCGTTATCGATAGTCAATTTCAAATTTTCAATTTGGTTTTCGGTTTGTTGTAATTCAAACTTCGATTTTGTAACTTTTGCCTGTTTAGAGAACCCACTAAAAATTGGAACTGCTACATTTACTCCAACAAATGAAGTGGTGAACCAATCACCTTTTCCAAAAAAGTTAAACTGATTTCTCTGAGCATTTTTTGTATAAGAACCAGACAAAGCAATTGTTGGTAAGTAACTCATTTTATATCTTTTGATATTGAGCTCGTTCAATTGTTTTGCTAAGTCTAAATATTGGAAGTCTTTACGATTGCTATAGGTAAAAGTAGTATCACTTAAAAAATCACTTTTAATTTTATCTTCTGTAAGTTCCTCTGTTAAAACCAATTGATCTTTAGTTGGCATACCAATCAATGTTTTCAAAGCCTGGTATCCTATATCAATACTATTTAAAGCCTTAAGCTTTTCTGTTTCCAAGTTCGAGATCTGAACAGAGATCTTATCGATATCTAATTTTTCAACAAAACCATTTTGATACATCACTTTAGTATCAGATTGTAGTTTGTTTAATCTATCAAGGTTTGCATCAATAATATTAATCTGTGTTTTGCTTGCAACCAATTGGTAATAGATCTTATAGATATTGGTTTTGATCATCTCTTCAGTTACCTCAACATTCTTATTCGAAAATGCCATAGCAGTATTACGAGCTTGTAATCCTACAAAGACTTGTCCATCGAATAAAATTTGCTGCAATTGTAAACCAGCATTGGCATTAAATTTTGTTCCAAACTGAACTGGAATATAGGTTCCTGCAGGCTGACCAAAAATTTCACCAGGTAAGAGTGAAGTTGGGATTTTTAGATAATCGTTTCCACTAATCACTCCAGATAATGATGGAAGTGCAGCAGCTGTAACATCCTTATTCACTTGATGTTGGATTTGTACATTTAATAAAGCGTTCTTTACCAGTACATTGTTCTTGTGTGCATAATCAACACATTCTTTTACACTAAATGCGTGTTTTACACCGGTCTGTGCCATTGCGGTGCTAGCTGCAAATAATAGGCAGACAATCCATGCGAAGGCTTTCATTGGTTCTTGGTTCATAAGTTATTGTTTTTGTCTTTCTTGCTTGTAATGTTCAATTTTTTCAATTCCTTTTGATGTGGCGATACCATACAAAAAGTTCTCAAATATTTCCTGATTAACTTTAGTGAGATCATATTTTGATATCGGGAAAATGTCTGAGTTAGTAGCTATAAAAAATGTTTCTAAGTGAAATTTGCTAAGTATGTCAATATTGATTTCTGGTCGGTATAACCCTTCTTGAATTCCTAATTCTAAATTGTCTTTAATGATATTGTAGAAGAAGTCTTCTTTGTGCTGGTGTATTTTCTTAAAGCATTTAGGATGATATTTCTGTATATCGTGCACAATGGTAGGGTTCAGTTGTTTGAACATTTCCTTCATAGAATCCATCGATAAAAAGAATTCATGGATGCTATTTTTCTTGTTTAGTTTATTACGATCGCAGTCTTCGTAATTCCTTTTTAGGTGGATATCCAATACCCCTTCTACCAATGCATCTTTATCGGCATAATACTGGTAGATCGTTTTTTTGCTGATTGCTAAGTGATACGCAATATCATCCATGCTCACGCTACGGATACCGTAACGCATGAATAATTCGTAGGTCTGGGCAATAATTCTTTCTTTCGTTTCCATACATTATTTAATAGAGGCGCAAAACTATGGAAACTATTAGCTTAAAAAAAGTTTCCATGGTTTTTAATATTAATTTTTTGTTAAACGGCGCTAAAAAGGGATAAAATGCTGCAAAAACAGGTTTGGGTAACGGAGTAGACGGGCGAAAGGGCCATATATTTTAAAGAATAGCCGATTCTTCTTTATTTTACACTCAAATTCAAGCATGAGAAAACTAAATAAGCCCGGATTTAAGGCAACTCTTGGTAAACTATTACAACTATTCCTTCAAGGATTGATTGTTTTAGCACCAATTGGGATCACTATTTGGGTTGTTTTTGGTCTTTTTAATTGGGTGGATAGCTTCTTACCAAACCTGATCAACAGTTTTGCCCCCGACCTTTTGCAAAAGGATGCTTCTGGAAACCTAAGAAGATTACCCGGACTTGGATTCCTAGTAGTAGTTACCCTCGTGTTAGTAGTTGGATGGCTTTCATCACTTTTTGTGGTGGGCAGATTAGTAGCGGTTTTTGATACAGTTCTTGAACGTACTCCCGGCATTAAGTTCATCTATTCTTCCGTAAAAGATTTTTTGGAGGCTTTTGCTGGCAATAAAAAGAAGTTCGACCATCCAGTATTGGTAAATGTAGATGGGGCTGATGTTTGGAGAATCGGATTTATAACGCAGGATAGTAGTAAAGACCTCGGACTAGAAAACCATATCACCGTATACGTGCCACACTCATATGCCATCTCTGGTATCACTTATATTGTTCCAAAGGAAAAAGTGAGGGCACTTCCTTCTCATATCCATGCAGCTGATGCGATGAAGTTTACAGTTTCAGGCGGTGTTTCTGATGTTCATGAATAAAATAACTAACAGTTGCAAGCATTTTTTTATTAGTTGATTTAGCTTCTTTCGAAAAACAATATGGGCATTTAACAAAACGGAGTCCCGAGAATTCCTGTAAATCCTATTACTTTGCGCTTTCAAGTAATCGAAATGAAACTGCATAATTTTAACTCAGGCCCATCCATCCTGCCGCTACCTGTTTTAGATCAGGCCTCGAAAGCAATTCATGATTTTAATAATACTGGCTTATCCATTTTAGAAATTGGTCACCGTACTTCTCATTTTCAAGAAGTATTAAATAATGCCATTGCATCAGTAAAAAGATTGATGCAATTGGATGATCAGTATGAAGTACTTTTTTTACACGGAGGGGCTACTACACAATTTATGCAAGTTCCGATGAACTTGTTGGATGATAATAACTCTGCTGCATATTGCGACAATGGGATCTGGGGAAATAAAGCCATCAAAGAAGCTTCACTCTTCGGAAACGTAGTGGTAGCAGCTAGTTCAGCAGATAAGAATCATACCTATATTCCAAAGGATCTACAGTTTTCTGATACCGCTAGATATTTGCATATCACTACAAATAATACCGTTGAAGGAACACAATGGCACCAATATCCCAATACGAATATTCCGCTTATTGCAGATATGAGTAGCGATATTTTTAGTAGACCAGTTGATTTTAAAAAGTTTTCGCTCATCTATGCAGGAGCTCAAAAGAATATGGGTGCTGCGGGTGTAAATATGTTGGTGATTAAAAAAGATATTTTAGGAAAGATTCAACGTAGGATCCCAACAATCATGAATTATCAAAAACATATCGAGGCGGGTTCATTAATGAACACCCCACCAGTTTTTGCTGTTTATGTAAGTATGCTTACCCTTAAATGGATCGAAGAAGAAGGGGGCTTAATTGAAATGGGTAGAAGAAGTACAGAAAGAGCATCCCTATTATATAATATATTGGATAGTTTGCCTCTTTTCAAAACCCATGTAGCGAAAGAAGATCGTAGCGAAATGAACGCAGTATTTTTTATCGAAGATGAAAATTTACAAAACCTATTTCTCGATGAATGCAAGCAAGCAGGATTCATTGGAGTGAAAGGATATAGAACGGTTGGCGGAATTCGTGTGAGTATGTACAATGCGCTTCCTTTGAGCAGTGTAATTGTTATGACTGATTTATTAAAATCATTCGCTGCAAAACACGGATAGAAGTATTTTAAACAAGCATCAAGTAAGATCGATTATGGCAAACATTAAACCCTTCAAAGCTTTAAGACCACAGGCGCAAATAGCAAAATTAGTTGCTAGTCGCCCATACGATGTATTAAGCAGTGCTGAAGCAAAGATTGAAGCTCAGGGGAATCCAGCATCATTTCTTCATATTACTAAAAGCGAGATCGATCTTCCAGAAACGGTTGATGTTCATGCGCAACAAGTATATGATCAAGCCAAAGAAAATCTTGTGGCTTCAATACATCGAGATACTCTATTTCGTGAGTCTAAAGAATGTTATTATATCTATCAATTGATCATGAACGGCCGTAAACAGACAGGTCTTGTTTGTGTAAGTAGTGTAGATGATTATGAAAACGATATTATTAAAAAACACGAATTCACCAGACCTGAAAAAGAGCTAGATCGGATCAACCATATCAAAACCTCAGGAGCACAAACTGGCAATGTATTTTTAGCTTATCGTAATAATGAAGAAATTGATGCGATCATAGAAAATTATAAAACCACAAAATCTCCAGGCTACGATTTTACAGCAGATGATGGCATACAACATACTATCTGGATCATCAGTGATGGTGATGCGTGCGAAAAAATAACTGCTGTCTTTGCAGAAGAAGTTCCTTGTACTTATATAGCAGATGGCCACCATCGTGCAGCTTCTGCATCAAAAGTTCGTTTAGCACTTGGAAACGACGCAACTGAAGGATCAAATTATTTCTTAACTACCTTATTTCCTGCTAATGACCTTCATATCATGGATTATAACAGGGTAGTGAAAGACTTAAATGGTTTAACAAAAGCTGCTTTTTTGAAAGCATTGGAAAACAAATTCTCAGTTAGTTCTGAAGGAAGTATTGCCTTCAGACCTGCGCACCTTCACGAAATAGGTTTATACCTTGATCACAATTGGTACAAATTAGTTGCCAAAGAAGGAACATATACCAATGATCCAATTGGCGTATTAGATGTAACTATTCTGCAAGACAATGTTTTATCTGAATTGCTTAATATTAACGATCCTCGTACCGATACAAGAGTTGATTTTGTAGGTGGTATCAGAGGTTTAGGTGAGCTAGAAAAAAGAGTGGATAGCGGCGAAATGGCTGCTGCTTTTAGCATCTATCCTGTTTCTATGAATCAATTATTTGATATCGCCGATAGCGGAAAAGTAATGCCACCAAAAAGTACCTGGTTTGAACCAAAACTCAGAGATGGCTTATTAACCCACCTGATTTACGAATAGTTTATAAAATATTCCAATAAGAAGCCGACCCCGATTTATTGAGGTCGGCTTTTTTATATACCTCCTTTTACCTAATTTGAATAGAAATTCAATTGCTGCTTTAAGAAGATAATTGCCAGAATTTTAAATTATTCTCTAGATTCACCCTAACGATTGTTATATGAGTAATAAAAGACTTTTCGACTGCCTCGACCACCAATTACAAAATTTTCCCAAACATGATATGTTGGCGGCCAAAGAAAATGGGAAATGGGTTACTTATAGTACTGAAGAAGTTGCAAAAATTGCCACACAGTTTAGTGCCGGATTGCTGGAACTTGGTTTAAGTGGAAATGATCTTACGCCTGAGGGGAGCGACAAAATTGCTATCCTTAGTAACAACCGTCCAGAATGGGTATTTACCGACTTTGCTGCACAACAAATTGGAGCCATTCTTATTCCTATTTATCCAACTACTAAT
>JAPLEO010000046.1 GCA_026391125.1 Bacteroidota bacterium | reverse complement strand
CTATATACTCTTAACTATCCAACTTACTAACCTCTCTTCACTTTTATCTTTTATCTCTTCACTTCTTCTATTTTCCTTTTACTTCAATTATTTGTTCTGAATATCCTGTCTTTCCATCCTTTGTCATTCCTTGTACTACTATCACATATTTTCCAGGAACATCGGAAGTGAAGAACGATACTTCGTTTTTGCCTTTATCGTTGGTGTTTACATCGGGCGACCAGAACAATAAGTGTCTGAAATCGGGTAACCTTGTATTTGCCTGATCCTTCACGGAGTAGTCGGGCGTGATGAATTCTCTTTGCGATTGGAGACCTTTGAAATCTAATGCAACTGCCTGTGGATCTAGATCATATCCTTCCATTTTACCGGTATAGGTAGTGAAATTCATGACACCATAGTAAGTCATGTTACCTAAAAAATACATTCTGTCTACGATCTCTAATTTTCTAATCTTTAAAGGATCGTAATTCATGAATTTATTCAAATCAGTAATTGGATAACCATCTAATAAAATCAGTGGCTGGTTGTTAAAGAATCTTTTTTGCACGTTATCGTAAACAGCAATATTGAAATTCTCACCTGATTTATTCAGTTTAACGTTAGTCATGTATTCTCTAAAAACTTCTTCTAAAGTAGCAAACCTTGAATAGTCATCTAAAAGATACCGCACATCTGGCTTATGATAAAATGAACTTGTATCTACATTGTTGGCTTCAAACTTATTGATAAAGTCCTGGTTATAATAATTCTGAATTTCTAAATCTCTGTGATACCGGTTGATCTGGTATTTCTCATCGTTTGTATAGGGAAGAAAAACGGTGTTGTTGCTATTGGTAGATTTTACAAATGGGGTATTGATTTCCAATTTATAATTAGCAGCATTATATCTTTCGATTTGTGCAATTACTTGATCATCATTATAAAAATCGGCAAACTGAAATTTCACTTTCCCAGTTTGGTCGCTGATGGCAGACCTAAACTGTGTTCTCTTGCTTGGCATTGACATATAAGCAGTGATCCCATTCAAAGGCAGATCGACTTTGTTCGGAACTATACGGCCAGTGATGATCTTCCCTGCAATTTCTGGAAGGAATTCGAAACTTGGTTTTTTATCGTTCAATACATTATCCCAATTAAATCTTCTCCAGCCATTAGTAAGCATTAAATTATCCATGGCTTGATAACGTTGCGGATCGCCTTCGTTAAAATAAGCATTCGGTGATTCAACTTTGCCTACCAAGTCAGAGCTCAGCCACAAATAATTTTGAATATTGGTTTCATCAATCTGCTGCAATTCATCGATCTTATAAACAGCCATGGAAAGATCAGCAGGAGTTCCCTTACCAGAAATCAAGAAAGAATTTAACTTAAGAGATACTTTGTTTCTTACAGCGTACTCTCTAGCATCAGTTGCAATGGAAAGACCCATATTTTCTTCAGGATATTTAAAAAACAATCTTTCACAAACAGGGCTCCGATTGTCATCAAATAAAGTAAAGCTGTTAATCCCGTTTCCTAAACTCGTTGTTGGAATAGAAATGTTTGCAACACCATTTACTATCGATAATTTATTCGCCGTTTTTACAACACCCCTTGCATGTCCGATCAAGTAGGCTGTAGCGGAGCTAATATTTTTTGTTTCCACCAAAATTTGAAGAGAACCTTTTTGATTCTCTGGAATGGAGATTTTTAAAGTATACCCCTTATTATTCGACTTAGGGAGTTCTTCAGAGATAGTTTTGCCATCAGCTAATTGAATAGAAAGTTTATAAGTGTGACCATCCTTTGGAATAAAGCTAAAATTGCCGATGCCTGGTTGCAGTGTAGTTGCTTTTGCAATAGTAGCTGATTGCTCATTGAGTAGTGCACCTATTGCAGCAATTCCCTTTCCAAATTGGTTGGTAATTTTAAATGCTACTTTATTAGTTAGATCATTTACTAGGTTGCCACCCTCAGGGAACAGCTGGATCTTTATTTCATCCTTAGTAACAACAGCTTGTGCATTTGTCTGATCTTTCTTGGTATTGATGATGGTAATACTTTTTTGAAAGAAAAAGTCAGTACTATAATTCTTCATCCAGTTGGTATAGGCTCTGATGGTATAATTTCCAGAGACAATACTAGTGGGCAATTTTAAAGAACCACCGCCTAATCCATTTTGTAAGGTTACTTTTTCTTGGACAATTGCTTTTGAATGATTATCCAATACTTCCACATATGCTACCGTACTTAGCGCAAGTGGTAGATGGAAAAAGCCATCTACATTATAAATTTTGAACCAGCAGATCTCATCTGATAGATAAACAGATTTATCAGTGTGTAGAAATAGCTTTTCTTCTAAATGACTAGCGCTATAATTTTCTACCTTCTTGGATAATTGGTCGGTTTCTTGTGCTTGTATACAATTTTGTTGAATCGCCAACAAAATCAGAACAGCCCATGAAAAATATATTTTAATCTTTTGCATAATATTCATCTTGATTAAGGCCAGTAACTTGGTTTTTTATTGGTTCCCCAAATGGTACAATCTACACAGGCTGGTGTTGAAAAAAAGTAAGATAGAACTGCGAGACCTGTTGGACTATATTTCGCTACATCAGTTGGAAGGAATCGGTCATGCACAAATGAAATCGAATCAACACTATTTTTTACTTCCGTTTGCAAACAAGGAGCTAAATAATTCCAATCTGGTAATTCTGAATTATTAATAAATATTCTTTTTTCTTGAATATTACAGATATCAATATAACCGATCACAGGTTCGGTAGCATTGGTAGTGCAATGAATGTTTCCAACAAGTTCAGAAGGTTGAGCATCAAATACAGAACCTGTGCCTTCTGTATTTTTTTTCATCTTTTGTAAATAATTGTATCGGCCCTCACTCAAACTATATTGTCTGGTATTGATACTATACAATTGTGAAAGCTTTACACTTCCTTTTGTAATAAAGGTGATCGGCAAAAATATTTTATTATCTGATAAGGTAACAGTTGATCCAGAAATGATAGCTGATGAGTTTTCAGTTGGCCAACAAGTAAAGATTGCTGAATTAAAAGAAATTAAAGCTGGATCAAAATAAACCAACGTATACTTATTGATATTGGGTGGGGGTAGTTGCTGATAACTTAAATACTGCTTATAAGGAGAATGATACTCCCAAGTCTCGGTATAATCCCACTGATAATACTTAGTAGATCCAGTAGCATCATGGGTACTTACATAAAGCTCAAGTCCAGTGCTATTATATTTTTTGCTGACGCTATCAATAGCAGGAGTATTTCTAATTTCTACATAATCTGACTCGTAAACCTTGCTGTCTTTTGTTTGAATGTGTAGCTTATACTTTTTGGCCTTGTTTAAGGTTAGGTTACTGCCTTTATAATGTCCAGTTCCATTTTCATTTAATGGATAGATCGAATTGTCTTCACCAAGAACGCTTACTAATGCACCTGATTCGTAAATAATCACCGGGTTGTCTAGTTTAACAGTACGCTTTAATACGATCTCGGTGGTTACATTTCCAACATTGATGGTGCCTTCTACAACAAGGTATCCTGACGTAGGGGAAACCACAGGGGAATCATATTTTTCCTTGCACCCCACGATGGCAATCGTTAATAATATAAAACAAATAAGTTTTTTCATGGGTTATTATTTGAACCTGATGTTTAAATTAATGTATGGGATAGCACTGCCAAAAATGGAAAGTTTATATCCATTCACATGTCCGTTTTCTGAAACGTAGTAAACTGAATATGGATTTTTGCGGCCAGTTAAATTGTATACACCAATTGACCATGTATTATGAAACAATTGTTTTACTCTGTGATTTCCTTCAATGTTCATCGCAAAATCAGCTCTGAAATAATCAGGGATCCTATAACCATTTCTATCTGCATATAATGTGCGCATTGATCCGCTGTAGTCAAATAGTCCGATTGGCAATGTAATTGGTCGACCAGTACTATAATTTGCATTTACTGAAATGCTAAACCTATGACTGAATTTATAATTCGAAACTACAGTAACATCATTTGGCTTGTCGTAATTAGCAGGATAAGGGTTGCCGTTATTGATAATTTCACCCGCATTTGGATCGTTCTGTTGTAACAAGATCCTTGACCAAGTATAACTGATCCAACCGTTCAACTTACCTGAAACTTTCTTCACCAACATTTCAACACCGTAGGCTTTTCCTTTAGTACCAATCACATCTGTTTCAATATGATGATTCATTACTAGTACCGCACCGCTCTTATAATCTAAATAATTTTTGATGTCTTTATAATATACTTCCAAAGATGTTTCAATAGTGTTTGATCTCATATTCTTGTATATTCCCAAAGAAAACTGACTACCGATCTGTGGTTTGATATTTGGGTCACTCAATTTCCAAATATCAGTTGGGGCCATCGCGGTGGTATTAGAAAGGGAGTGGATGTATTGACGTTGGGTATTGAAACCTCCTTTGATAGAGAATGTTTCATCGATCACATAACGGAAGCCTAATCTAAATTCTGGTCCGCCGTAAGTCTTAGTGATCTTGCCATTGTCGTAATGTAAAGTATTAATGACGCTGTTCTCAGATCTTGGTACTCCTTCTGCATATACATTCACATCAGTTGGCCCCATCGCATTAAACATCGACAATCTAATACCTGCATCGATCTTAAACTTCGGACTTACCGTAAAATGGTCGCTAAAATAAAGGGCAGATTCTAACCCTTGTTCAGACTGAAGGTGGTCTGGCTTCACAAGTGATTGTGGTCCATTAGGATCAAAGTTTCCTGGGTTCAATTTATACAGGACCGCGTTGATTCCAAAATCAAAACTGTGTTTGTTGTTATAGAAATAATTGAAATGAGCTTTAAAGTTTGTTTGCTGAATATTAAAGGCCAGTTTATAAGCATTGAGCGGCAGTTTATCACTTCCGATCTCATAGTTATACTGATCCATCCCTGCACTCATGATGCTGTTTAGTTTTGCATTATAAGTGTGTTTCCATTTCAAAGAAATATTTCTATTGCCATAACTATAAGCAGTATCGCTGTTCAGATTAAATTTATCATGGCTTATATAGGCAGTAAAATATAAACTATTGTTTTTGTCCAATTCGTGCGTAGTAATGAGATTGACATCATAGAAATTGGCAGCACTGTTCTTATAGTCATCAGGCAAATATTTGAATAGCCAATTTGAATAAGTGGTACGACCACCCAAAATGAAAGATGATTTATCTTTTACCAATGGGCCTTCAATATTTAATCTACTGGTTAATGGCCCAATGCCTGCAGAACCTGTAAATTCTTTTTTGTTTCCTTCTCTACTATTGATGTCGAGTACAGATGAAAGCCTTCCGCCATAACTTGCTGGGATACTACTCTTATATAATTCTACACTATTAACTACTTCAGGGTTAAATGCAGAGAACAACCCAAAAAAGTGTGAAGGATTATAAACTGTTGCGTCGTTGAATAAGATCAAGTTCTGATCTGCAGCACCACCTCGAACGTTAAATCCAGTACTAGCTTCTCCAACAGTTTTTACACCCGGTAAAGTTGTGATCGCTCTAATGATATCAGCTTCGCCAAAAAGCATAGGTATTTGCTTGATAGTTTTGATATCGATTTTTTGAACGCCCATTTGAGTTCCGCGGATATTGCTGAGTTTTTTTGAAGAAACGGTAACTCTTTTTAGCGACTGGATACTTTCAGTCATATCAACATCCATCTTGCCATCACTATATAAAACTACTTGTCGCTTTATATCACGCATCCCGAGACTTTGAATGTTTAGTAGGTGTTTGCCTCTTGGCAATGAAATAGTAAAAGATCCAAACTGATCTGTTGTTGCACCAATTCTTGGGTTTTCTATATACACGTTAGCACCTGCAATTGGTTGCCCTGTTTTACCATCCTTGATCACACCACCCACCAAAATAGATTTCTGTGATTTGTTATTCTTATCGCCGATCTCGTATAATTTTTTGTCGAACAACGCTTCTTTTGAATCTGATACATCTTCTTCGTCAGTATTGTTATTAGCCGCTGCGATGGCTGTTTTATTTCCAGTAAAATAACTCTCTGGAAGGATCAGACTGAGCGATTTGTTTTTCGAAAAAAACAAATTTTTCTGATCATCGAAACTATAATAGACAGATTCGGAAGATAAAAGTTTGGTTAAGACCTTGCTCAATTGCTCTGACTCAGTGCTATAAGTAAAAGTCTTTCCAGTAAACAAACTTGAGTCGTAATAGATATGTAACCCAGTCTGATTTTCAATTTGCTTAGTAATGTCGGCAATTTTGCATTTGCCGCAATTGATTTTTACGCGTGTTGCAGTATCTGACTGACTAAACCCTTTTTTGAAAAAGATCAATGAAAAAAACAACAGCAGATATATAGAATATTTTTTCAAATTATTTAGTTATAAGGTTATAGTATTCCACAACTTTACTAAGCGTATAGTTTTTATCTTTCCGATAGTTCATGTGCTGGGATTTAATATATTGTTTGAGCTCTTTTTCTTTGTCTTTTAGTAGACGAAGGAATCCGCTTTTATTTTGAATTTCATAAAAACGGCCACCCTTTTTTAGGTAGTAGTAATTAGAAGTGCCCATTGTATAATTCAACTCATTTCCTACAATTTTCTCGGTGATTTTTTTTGTTTCCTTGGTATATAGGCTTGTAGTGTTGTCTACTAATATTTGATAGTAACCTGTATTTAAAAGTGCATTCGTATTCTCATCCTTATTAATCAGGTATTGGAAATGATTTTCACCAATGCCAAAGGCTTCCAATTTTTCGGTGATCAATTCTATTTTATGGGAACTGTCTTGCAAAACCACTAGATCGGCTGCCTCATCATAAATGAGACTTACGTTCTCGTAAAGTACTTGGTCATAAACTATATAACCCTTTGAAAAATTAGGAGAAAGAAAATAGGGATTCTTTTCAATCACCCCTTGAGGGTAACCTATATTTTGTGTACCATTAAATTTTCCAGACTGTTCTCCTATGTTCTGATCGTAAAAAGTCAAGGCATTCTTGACACTCGATTTTAATAAGGAACTGTCTTTTGATGATAACTGGGCTTGTATTGGCACGTTAAGGAACAAAGTGGCAATCACGACTAGGCAAAGGATTCTCAGAGAAAGCATTCGTTGTTTAATTTGTAGGCACTCAATGTAAGATTTTTTTGCCTACTATTTTTTATAATATGATGAGTATTTAAAATACTTTTTTGCTTAAAAAATGCCAATCTCAATTTGAAAGATTGTCTTGTTTTCCATACCTTTAAGTCCCTTTTAATAGTCCTAGTATTATTTGGTTTTCGATTGCTTTATTTACAAAATTTATCCATGAAAAAGATCTCTAAAACACTACTTGTGGCGCTAAGCCTAGTAGCATTTGCATGTTCTCCTAAAAAGTCTGAACCACTTGATCCGATTAAAATGTTGATCAATAATGAAGACCAACTAACCCAAGTAATTATTTATGATGTGTTTACCCCTCCTGTAGCGAGCAGGATCTATGTGTATTCTTCCATCGCCGCATATGAAGCAATACGTTTTTCTAAGCCAAATACCAGTTCTATTGCTGAGAAATTGAATGGCTTTGATAAAATGCCCCAGCCTGACCCAACAAAAAAATATGATTTTAATTTGGCTGCTTCTGTAGCTTTCTTTAAAGTCACCCGCAATGTGAAAGTCTTCTCAGTTGATTCTTTAACGTCCTATGAGAATAAGATTCACGAAAATTTCAAACAACATTTAGACGAAGCAACTTATCAGGCTTCAGTAGCTTTTGGCGATACCATTGCTGCTGTTGTTTTGAAAAGGGCAAAAAATGATGGTTATTTTAAATCAAGAGGTAAAGCAAAATACTTAGGTAGTGAAGAGCCAGGAAAATGGCGTCCAACTCCTCCAGATTATGCAGATGGTGTTGAGTGGTGCTGGAATACTATGCAACCAATGTGCTTAGATTCTGCATCTCAATTTAAACCTATTACACCTCCAAAATATGATTCTAAACCAGGTTCTGTATTTTATGGTATGATGAAGGAAGTGTATGATATCAATAAGAACCTTACTGAAGAACAAAAAACAATCGCAAAGTATTGGGACGATAACCCATTTGTGATTGAACATGCTGGTCATTTGATGTTCGGCAATAAAAAGATCACTCCGGGTGGTCACTGGATGGGTATTGCAGCACAGATCATTGAACAAGAAAAAGCAGATCCAGTGAAAGCTGCACAAACATTTGCAATTACATCTATTGCATTGTATGATGGATTTATTTCATGCTGGGATGAAAAATATAGAAGTAGTTATGTTAGACCAGTAACTGTGATCAAAGAATTGATAGATAAAAACTGGATGCCTTTCTTACAAACTCCTCCTTTCCCAGAATATACAAGCGGTCATAGTACTATTACAGCTTCTGCTGCAACCGTACTAACCAAAATGTATAGAGATAATTTGAGTTTTACCGACTCAAGCGACTATCATTATATTGGTATGAAACGCGATTTCAAATCATTACACGAAGCCGCTGCAGAGTGCTCTATGAGTAGGGTTTACGGTGGTATTCACTATGTTTTAAGTGTGAACACTGGTGCAGATTGTGGTAAAAAAGTTGGTGGATTGGTAGTTAAAAAACTCTTGGAATAATTTCAATCAAATGATACTTTTTAAATTAATAGCATCTCTTAAAAGGATGCTATTAATTTTTCTACTCGATCCTCAACACCATAAAGGGATGCTAATTTTTTAATGACAGATTCAACAACTGCATCCGGACAACTTGCGCCACTCGTGATCAATATTTTTACAGACGATTTTTCAGGTAAATAGTTGTTTACAATCTGTTGTTCTTTAGTTCTCCAATTGCAATTCAGGATCTCTGTTTTACTGATGATGCGCTCAGGCGTATCAATAAAATAAGAAGGAATTTTTTCTTCACACAATTCAACTAAGTGCGAAGTGTTACTACTATTATAGCCTCCGATAATGATGGCAAGGTCTGCATCAGTTTGCAGCATGCCTGTTACAGCAGTTTGATTATCATTTGTTGCATAACATAAAGTATCTCTTGTGTCTGCAAAATGAGCATCAATTGTTTCAGCTGTTAATTGATATTTTCGAATCATCACAGACTTTAAATAATCTGAAATGGCTTGAGTGTCGGTTGCTAATTGTGTGGTTTGATTGATAACCCCAAAGCGAGTTAGGTCTTTTGTGATATCAAATCCTTCAGAATAACGTCCCTTGAATTGTTCGTAAAATTTATCGGGTTCATTTTCACCCGTGATATATTTTGCCAATTCAACAGTCTCCTTCATATCATTGACCACAATGGAAGGCGCTACTGACGATGCATGGGAGAACGTGGCTCTAGTTTCTTCGTGTTTAGGTTTGCCATGAATAACTATACTGTATCCCTTTTCTGCGATCTGCTCTCCTCTGTTCCATACTTTTTCTACAAACGGACAGGTAGTATTGTATTTAGTAGTAGCTATTCCCTTTGCTTGCAACATAGCTTCAATTGCCAGTGTAGTTCCAAAAGCAGGAATGATCACAATATCATCAGCCTTGATCTCGTCAAAAGGAATGATCTGCTTTCCATAAGTGTCTTGCATGAACTGAACACCCATTGCTAAAAGATCAGCATTCACTTGCGGATTATGGATCATTTCGCTCAAGAGGAAAATCCGCTTACCCGGATTCGATTCAATGGTGCTAAAAGCTATTTCAATGGCATGTTCAACCCCATAGCAAAATCCGAAATGGCGTGCAAGATAAATCTGCAAATTTCCCAAGTCGAGAAGGGTGGGCGTATCATCTTTTTTAAGTTTGTCCTGCTGCTTGCGATACTGTTTCACAGCAGAAATTAAGGGACTTCTATAACCAACGGGCACATTGAATTGCTTCATAATATCTAAATAACAAGCACAAAAGTACAAAGTTCAGTCCTCATCGCCTTGGCCTTTAAGCCTTATATTTGCGCCATGCATTATGTTTCAGTAGAGGGATTGACAAAGAGTTATGGTATTAACCCACTTTTTCGTAATATTTCGTTTCATATTAATGAGGGCGATAAAATAGCCTTAATTGCCCGCAATGGGGTTGGAAAATCAACATTATTGCGCATTTTAGCCGGCCAAGAAACTTCAGATAGTGGCAAACACTGGGTCAATAAAGACGTAACAGTGGCCTTATTTGAGCAGGATCCGCATTTCGAAGAGGACAAAACAGTCCTTGAAAATATCTTCCACCTCGAACACCCCATTATAACTGCTATCCGCAAGTATGAGGATGCCATGGAGAGCGAAGACGGGATGTTAATTGCTGAAGCTATTGGAGAAATGGAAGACTTGAATGCTTGGGATTTCGAATCCAAAGTAAAACAGATCCTTGATAAATTAAATGTGCATCACTTAAAGAATCCCGTGAGT
>JAPLEO010000076.1 GCA_026391125.1 Bacteroidota bacterium | reverse complement strand
GTGCCCAAATAAAACAAAAAGTGGACTAAAGTGGGGTGTAAGCTTACAGGGGATAGTGAAAACAAAAATCCCTCTAACACAATGTATTAGAGGGATTTGAGATAAATTGATGATTACTTGGTGACCGCGTTAGGATTCAAACCTAAAACCCCCTCATCCGTAGTGAGGTACTCTATTCAGTTGAGCTACGCAGCCATTCCCCTTAAAGGGCTGCAAATATAAGGGCAATTTCAGAAATTGCAAAACCAAAATTATTTTTATTCTTTAATCCTGACTATAAATACCTGCGGCTGTTTTCTCTACAAGCTTTTTGGGTAATAACCATACAAAAACGGCTCCTAATTGGTTGACAAACCCCGTAATTTTCTCTGTTTTGCCTGCAAACATCGCATCAATTGCCATTTTAGCTACTTCATCAGCACTCATATTCAATTTTTCACCTGCCTTTCTTGCTTTTGGGTTCAAATTAGCTCTATTGGCAAAGTCGGTTTCAGTACCACCTGGGCAAATTGTGGTAACTCGAACATTTGTATGCCTTAATTCGTATTGCAAACCCCTGCTAAAGCTTAGAACAAAAGCTTTGCTGGCAGCGTATAGGCTTAGGCCTGGAACTGCCTGATAAGCCGCAGAACTGGCAATATTTAAAATATGTGCTTTTGGCGCAGTTTTAAGCTCTGGTAAAAAAAGGGAACACAGTTCAACTAATACATTCATGTTCACCTGCATCATATCTGTATGTTCTTTTGAGGCATAGTTTTCAAAAGGACCGCTCAAGCCATAGCCAGCATTGTTAATCAGGATATCAATGGAATAATTATTTTCTTTACACCAGTCCTGTATTTTATATGCTGCTCCAGTTTCTGTAAAATCAACAGCCAACCATGCAGTTTCAATTTGATACTTAGATTTAAGCGATTGTGCAAGGGCAGCTAATAAATCGCTCGAACGGGCAATTAAAATAAGATTGTGCTTTTTTTCGGCTAAGATTTCTGCCATTGCTTTTCCAATGCCTTTACTGGCTCCAGTTATTAATGCGTATTTCATCTTAATGTTTTGAAGTGCTTTTTATTTATGGACCTTGGAAGTGAAAAAATGATAAAAAGGTGTTTTACTCTTATCGTCTTTTGGTTTGTATTTGCCGGTAACAATTGGAACATACATGACTCTCCTTCGACTTTCCTCACCAAATTTAGGAGATTGTTTTACTCGATGCCATAAACGACCATCATGCACTGATAAATCGCCCGGATGCATATCAAATCCAACTTCGTTTTGATCATCTTTATTGTCGATGAAATATTTCTTCCCAAATAATAATTTAAGAAAGTTTTGTTTGTGGGTACCTGGTAATACACGAAGGCCGCCATTCTCAAATAAGCATTCATCTAAATGAATTCCTACATTGAGC
Source organism: Bacteroidota bacterium (assembly GCA_026391125.1). GTDB lineage: Bacteria > Bacteroidota > Bacteroidia > Chitinophagales > Chitinophagaceae > Sediminibacterium. The sequence continues at coordinate 45,377 of JAPLEO010000076.1, read as the reverse complement.
ATGGGCATGATCTTCTGACCAAGGAATAAATCTCTCGGACTATCGGTATGCCATCCCATTTGAGAAAAGCCACTATTCGGAGCATTTAAATAGTTATTCACTACTAAACCATCTTTTTCATTTTCAGCGATTCTTCCTTCGTAGGGGTCAAGGAATCCGTATAAAGGGATTAGTCGTGGATCATTCAATAATTCATGTAAAGCGTTGCTATAAAGTGAAGAGAAACATAATCGCTGAATTGTTTTGTTCCCCAATTCATCTTTACCAAATTTAAGAGGGATGCCATTTACTTTATCGCGTTTCTCTTCGATCCATGTTTTTTCTAAGCGCTTTATTTCATCTAAATAGATTCCTATGTTCGTTGAATTAATGAAATTTCTAAAAACAATGACGCCGTTTTGCTCAAAGAAATCGAGCTGCTCCTGGGTAAGTGTTTCTCCCAATTGAAAATTACTTTCCCATTTATTCATGCCTTATATTAATTAAAAGTAAACTATTTGCTACTGTGGGGTTTTCAAAAGGTTATCTATAAAAACTTATGCAGGGTAATAAAAATAAGCAATTTTGTTAAGAGTTTTGTCCATTAATGAGAGAAGGGCAGTATTTTGCACCACTATATGATTTTTAGGAAGCCCAGTTTTATTGTTTTAATTTTTTGTTTGATTGCATGTTGCATTGTCTTTAATTCAGCGATAGCTCAGAAAGACAGTACACGTTCACATCAAATATTATTATTCCCTGTATTAACTAGATCGATAGAAACTAGTTGGTCATTTGGTGTAGCAGGTTCTTCTACTTTTCGGTTTTCAAAAAAAGATACCGCATCAAGAACATCAAATCTTCAAGCGATCATGTTGTATTCATTGAAAAAACAGTTCATAGCTGCAATAAATGGAAGTCAATATTTTAAAAACGAACAATATATTTTAAATGAACAGATCTCTTATAGTTCATTTCCAGATAAATTTTGGGGACTAGGAAAGCATTCACCTGATAGTGCAGAAGAAGATTATAATTTCAAACAGTATTATATCTATTTGCATTTAATGCGCCATTTGGGAAATAACTTTTATGCTGGACTGATCTATGAATTTCAAAACCTCATGCAGGTAAATTATACTCCTGGGGGTGTATTTGATCAACAACAAATTGTAGGGCGTTATCCTTACAAAATCTCAGGCTTGGGATTGAGTATTACTTATGATGATCGGAACAATGCATTCTCTCCCAATAAAGGAACGTTTGCGCAGATCTATTTTAATCATTTTGATTCCTTCATTGGTTCTGATTTTTCTTATACCAATTTGGTCGTTGACCTTAGGAGATTTTTACCGCTGTCTGCAAAAAATGTTTTGGCTTTACAGGCATACAGTTTTAGCAATATGGGGAAAGATGTTCCATTAAGAAGCCTTGCAACGCTGGGCGGGATGAGTAGTATGCGTGGTTTTTATGATGGTCGTTTTAGAGATCGACAACAATTAGTTTTTCAAGCAGAATTCAGACATAGTTTTAATAAAAGATTTGGTGCAGTTGCTTTTGGAAATTTTGGGGATGTGGGACATAATATTTCTGACTTTGCACTAAAGGATATAAAATATACTTATGGAGCTGGCCTACGCTATGCGATCAATAAATCAGAGAAGCTCAATATCCGACTCGATTATGGAATCGGGCCAGGAAAAAACCAAGGTTTGTATTTTGAACTAGGGGAAGCTTTTTAATAGGAAACTACTTTTTTACTAATCAAGTAAATCAGGTAAGTTAAAATTGGCGCAGCAATCACATCAATGCTATAATGTACATGTTGTATTAACACAAGAATACCCACAATAGCGGTAGATATTAATGCAAGATATTTATCAGACTTTTTCTTAAAACAAAGAAACATTAAAAACTGGGTAGAAGTATGACCAGAAAAGAAAAGGTCTTTTGTAATGAACCCATGTGTTTTACCATAAAATAAATTAGTAATAGGGTCTCGTAATGCAATTAATTGTGCTGGTGGATTTAAAGGAAAAAAGTAGATGGTTAGGAATCTTGATATACTTAAGAAAATAAAACCCCAAAGAAATAATAATAGCAATTGAGGATCATTGATGGCTCTGTATAAGAATAGTAAGAACATTGACCAGATGATTAGAAAGGTAGGAGTTGAAACGTCATAGGCTGGTAAAGAGTTGATAATAAAATCGTTTAAATCAATGCCATTTCTAGCTTCAATATAATTGAAGAAAATAGGGAAAGCAAAAAGGATGGCTACCCAAATAATAAGACCACTAATAAACCTTCTTTTATAGTTTTTGTTTTCGAAGGTTACCTTCCAAGAATTTTTAATAAAAGTGGGGTCAAATAATTGCATCTTTCAAAAATAAAAAAACGCTGTTAGAAATTAACAGCGTTTTTATGAATGGTAGTTATATTAAAAATGCCATCTAACAAATGCTTCCATTGCGGCATATTTAGTTAAGCCTAATGCTGCATATAAGTTGGCGGTATTGCCATTTCTATCTTCCGCTCTTTGCCAGAATTCTCTTGCATCTGTTCCTTGAAATGGTACTGAATCTTTTTGAGACTGGTGTATGAAAATGCCAAACCTTTTTTTCATTACTTGATCTGGGCTCATAGGAATCGCCATTTCTATTTCAGAGATATCCCATTCTTGCCATGCACCTTTATATAGCCATACCCAACAATCTTTTACCCAAGGTTCTCCGGCCTCTTTTAACCTACGCATACTTTCAAATACAACATCTAGGCAAACTTTATGTGTACCATGTGGATCTGCAAGATCTCCTGCGCAATAAATTTGATGAGGTTGAAGTGTATTTAATAAAGCCATCGTGTTGATTACATCGGCTTCGCCCATTGGGTTTTTGTCGATGGTACCGGTTTCATAAAATGGCAAATTCTGAAAATGACATCTGCTATCATCAGGAAGGCCTACATATCTACAGGTAGCTTTTGCTTCACACCTTCTAATTAATCCTTTAATTTCCCTGATGGCTCCTGTATCTACTTGATTTTTTTTCTTGCTAGCTATAAAATTTCTGGCTTCGGCTAAAATTCCCTGGCTCTTTTGATTGTCTATTCCGAACATTTCTTCGAACCCTACCGCAAAATCAATAAACCTTGTTACGAATTCGTCTGTAACTGCAATATTCCCACTGGTTTGATACGCTACATGAACTTCATGACCTTGATCGTGAAGTCGCATAAAGGTTCCGCCCATACTAATAATATCATCATCAGGGTGAGGGGAGAAGATGAGACATTTTTTTGGATGTGGGTTACTTCTTTCTGGATGTGAAGGAAGTTGTAAACCCGGTTTACCACCTGGCCAACCTGTGATACTATCTCTTAATAAATAAAATACTTGTAAGTTGATTTCGTATGCATCACCTTTTTCAACTAGAAGATCTGACAAACCATTTTCATTATAGTCGTTGGTATTCAAGCTTAAAACTGGTTTCTCCAATTTCAATGCAAGATTAATAACTGCTCGTTTGATCATGTTGGTTGTCCAATCACATTCGCCGGTCAACCATGGTGACTTGATTCTAGTAAGTTCAGCTGATGCTACTTCATCGATAATAAAGGTACAGTCAGGGTGTTGCTGTAATATACTTGCTGGTATTTGCTCAGTAACATTTCCTTCCACAGATTTAGCAATGATACTTGCTTTAGATCCCCAGGCAAGAAGTATAATTTTCCTAGATTTTAAGATGGTATTGATTCCCATTGTAACCGCTCTTCTAGGTACTTTAGAAATATTTTGAAACTCATAAGTGTTTGCAAGTCTAGTATTGTTTTCAAGATTAACCATTCTGGTTTTTGAGAAAATACTAGAACCAGGTTCATTGAAACCAATATGTCCGTTATTACCAATACCGAGAATTTGCATATCTATTCCACCTGCTGCTTCTATTTTGTCTTCATATTCCTGGCAGAATTTTTTCACATCTTCTTTGGTACCTGTACCAGAAGGCAGATTGATATTAGAAGGATCAATATCTACATGGTTAAATAGATGACGATGCATGAAACTCCAATAACTTTGATAAGCCTCTTTCTCAATTGGATAATATTCATCTAAATTAAAACTGATGACATTTTTAAAACTAAGGCCTTCCTCACGATGTAATCTTACAAGTTCGGCGTACATAGAAATCGGGGTGCTTCCTGTAGCAAGGCCTAATACACAATTTTCATTAGAGGCTTGCTTTTTGCGAATCAGATTTGCAATTTCATTTGCTGCTGCAACAGAACCTAATTTGGCATTCTGAAATATTTGAACGGCAATTTTTTCGAAAGAGTCAACCATATTGTATATTTTTTTGTGGGTGATTATTTTTTATTTTCTATAATTCCAATTCCAAAAATCGTATCGCTTAAACTGTACGCCTAATTTCTTTTCAAACATATTCCAATCTTTTGACTCTTTAGGTGACCATAAGACTTCACTCAAAGCCGTCATTCTAGGGAAAAGCATATACTCCAATTTCTTTGTGTTGGCAATATATTCAGTCCACAAATTTGCCTGAGCGCCAATCACATATTTTTCGTCGTCCTTCGATAACTGTTTGGGAATTGGTTCGTAATTATACACATCTTTCAATGGTAAATATCCACCAATTGTAAGAGAATCCTCCGGTTTAGTTTGGGCGTAATCAAAATAAACATAGGTAGTTGGGGTCATGATTACCACATGTTTTTGTTTTGCTGCAGCAATCCCACCTGATTCTCCTCTCCAGCTCATTACTGCTGCATTTGGTGCAAGTCCACCTTCCAGAATCTCATCCCAGCCAATGATCTGACGACCTTTACTGTTTAAATATTTTTCTATGCGTTGAATAAAATAACTCTGTAATCCATGTTCGTCTTTGAGGTTATTGTCTTTGATCATTTGTTGACAGAACTCAGATTTTTTCCAAGCAGTTTTAGGGCATTCGTCTCCACCAATATGTATATATTTTGAAGGGAAAAGCTGTAGAACTTCATCTAAAACGTCTTGTAAGAAATTGAATGTATATTCTGTAGGTGCAAAAACGTCTTCAAAAACACCCCATGTTTGCTGCACTTGTTTTCCTTCGGTAGTGCCAAACCAAGGAGATTTTGATGGGTGTTTTGTAGATGAATCAGGAAAGCAACTTAATTTAGGATAAGCTGCAATTGCTGCAGATGCATGCCCAGGTAATTCTATTTCTGGTATTACTGATATATATCTATCAGCTGCATATTTTACGATGTCTTTGACTTCTTCTTGCGTATAAAACCCTCCATCACGGATACCATCATTCGATTTTCCAGGGAAATGCCCTACAATTGTTCCATTTCTAAAACCTCCAACTGAAGTAAGTTTTGGATATTTTTTAATTTCAATTCTCCAACCTTGGTCTTCGGTTAAGTGCCATTGAAAAGTATTCATTTTGTGCATGGCAATAAAATCGATGTACTTTTTCACATAAGAGGTAGGAAAGAAATGGCGACCAACATCTAAATGCATTCCTCTGTAAGCAAATCTTGGCTTATCTTCTATTTGTACAAATGGGATAGGTAGGTTTTGAATTTTTTCGGTAGGCAATAATTGAATGAGTGATTGAACACCATAAAATGTTCCTGTTGCATTATCCCCTGCAATATAGACTCCCTCTTTATTTACATGCATTTGATAAGCCCCTGCAATCGGATATTCCATCTTCTCATAGTTGAGAACGATTTTGTTTTTGAAATCTCCCTTGCTTACAACCCTTAATTTAAATCCATAAAATTGTTGTAAAAAATCGTTCAGAAAATTTGCTGAATTTTCTAAACCAGTTCCTGCCAATAAAATTTGTGTTTTACTGTTGATGGTATAGTTTCCTTTTTCTACTACCAATTTAACTGGTTGAGGAATAATGCTAACTTCCTGTGTTTGTGCATTTGATAAGCCAAACGCAAATAAAAATGTGAAAACCAATTTTTTCATTAGTCTATTATTTTAATGTTGGTAATATAATTTTCGATTGATTATTGAAAATTTTGATAGATGCTTTTTGAAAGTCTTCTGGTTTTGCATGATAGATATCCGTAAATTTTTGTGGGTTTCTGTCAGCTAATGGGAACCAGCTACTTTGTATTTGGATCATTAGACGATGCCCTTTTTTAAAGGTATGCGCTAAGTCAGGCAATGCAAATTTTACTTGAGTAGGTTTACCCGGAACAAAAGCCTCTGGGTTTTCAAAACTGTTCCTGAATTTGCCACGCATAATTTCTCCACGTACCATCATCTGATAACCATTCATTGTGTAATGGTCATTAGCGCTGTATTTGAAATCATCCGGGAAAACATCAATGATTTTTACAACAAAGTCAGCATCGGTACCACTAATACTCACCATCAAATCAGCTGTTGCAGTTCCTGCTAGTGTTAGGTCTTCAGTTAAAATAGGTGTTTGATAAACCAGCACATCTGGTCTTCTTGATGCAAACCTTTGATCATCCGTCATGTATTCTCTGGTTCTTCCCAACTGCACTGATTCTGAATAGGGAACTGGTTTTGCTGGATCACTTAGATACTCAGTAAAACTGGTAAGTGTTGCAGTTTTATTTGTAGAAAAATCAAGTGCCCCATTTGCTTTTAAAAATAAATCGCGGTTAACAACATTTGATGAAGGCCATTTTGGAAATTGTCTCCATTGGTTTTCGCCAGAAAAGAAAATAGTTGCTTCCGCAATTTTGTCAATTGATCCTTTCCCTTTCAAATAATAATTGAAGAAAGGCAATTCGATATTTTGTTGATACCAATTGCTTGTATTAGAGCCGAATTCTACATTACCTAAATGAGTACCGTCTTTTGAACCCCACTGACCATGATACCATGGACCCATTACTAATTGGTTTTTATTGGATGCTTTTGCTTCAATAGCTTTATACAAATTCCAAGCACCAAAACAATCTTCTGCATCAAATAATCCACCCACTATAAGAGTTGGAATCTTGGAAGAAATATGCTGTACAAAATTACGATCATTTCTGTTTTTCCACCAATCGCTATAATTTGGATGACTCATTAAGTCGTTCCAAAATACAATACTATCGCCCATTAATTTGCTTAATTGTGGAAGGGTTCCATTTCTAAGAAAGAATTCATAATTGTCTTGAATAGGAAAATTAAATCCTTCTGGACCAACCGTAGTAGGTTTAGGTCTAGGCTTTCCAAAAGAAGAATAAAATCCAAATGCATCCATGACCATTAATGCTCCATTGTGATGAAAATCATCACCAATAAACCAGTCTGTTACCGGTGCTTGTGGACTTACTGCTTTCAAGGCTGGGTGATTACTAAGTGCAGCCATTGCTGCATAAAATCCAGGATAAGAAGTGCCATAAACTCCTACATTACCATTATTATTATCGATGTTATTAATTAGCCAATCAATTGTATCATAGGTATCTGATGATTCGTCGATATCGGTGTTCGTTTTTTTATTAGGCAAATATGGTCTGACATCTTCAAAATTTCCTTCGCTCATCCATCTGCCTCTTACATCTTGCTGAACTATGATATAATGCTCTTGTAAAAAATATTTTCTAGCTCCTTGCCACATGCCAGAGTAATTTTTCTCTCCGTATGGTGCACAGCTATAGGGTGTTCTTGTGATGAGTAGAGGATGTTTTTCTGATAGGTCTTTTGGAATATAAAGGGATGTAAAAAGCTTTACACCATCACGCATAGAAATGAGTACTTCTTTTTTGGAATAGTTGCTCATAAACCAAAGCGAGTCGGCATTTTGCGCTAAACCAAAAAAAGGTAACAAGTAAATTACAATCAGGATTTTTTTCATATTTGGCGATATAATACCTGAAAATAAAAAAAGTTTCCCTTGTAAGAGAAACTTTTTTATTTTTTTAATAAAGTAGTGCTTTTTAGATCTTGGTCAGCTTGATCATATTGGTAGGTAGGTGCAAATGAACAGGGGTACTTCCAGTATTCACCACTACATCACCTGCATGAAGAAATCCTCTTTCTTTTAAAATGTCGATTTGGTCGTTTACCATATCGTCAAAGCTTTCTTCCTCAGAATAATAGAAGGCTCTTACACCCCAGCTAAGGCTCAACTGGTTAACCAATGAACGTTCTTTTGTAAAAATAAATAGGGGTGAAGATGGGCGGTAACTGCTCAACATGAATGCAGTATATCCACTTTGCGTCATACCTATTAAGGCTTGAGCTTCAACGTCTTCTGCAATCTTACAAGCGTTATAGCAAATTGCATCACTATGATAAGAAGGAGAATGTGGCTGTGGTTTCAAATCGGCTGAACGGTCGTATCGATATTCTTTCTTTTCTATTTCACGGATAATTTTGCGCATGGTTTGAACAACCAGGGTAGGGTGGTTACCTGCCGCTGTTTCTCCACTTAACATAACTGCATCAGCTCCTTCTAAAACGGCATTTGCAACGTCTGTGATTTCTGAACGGTTCGGTTTCACACGATCGATCATACTTTCCATCATCTGAGTTGCTACAATAACGGGTTTAGCACGATGCAGACACTTACGGATCAATTCTTTTTGAACCAATGGAACTTGTTCAATAGGAATTTCCACACCCAAATCACCACGTGCAATCATGATTGCATCGCTTTCTAAAATAATATCACGAATATTTAATAAGGCCTCTGGCTTTTCAATCTTTGCAATGATCTTGGTCTTGCTTTTCTTTTCTGCCAGCTTGCTTCTTAAGATAACAATATCTCTTACGCTTCTAACAAAGCTTAATGCCACCCAATCACATTGTTGTTCAATGATAAATTCCAAATCAATCAAATCCTTCTCTGTTAAAGCAGGTAAAGAGATCTTTGTATCTGGTAAGTTTAGTCCTTTTTTAGAAGATAGAATTCCTCCGAGGGTAACTTCTACTTTCACATCGCCATTCTTTTCAATCCCAATAACTTTCACTTCTAGTTTACCATCGTCAATCATAATGGTATTACCCATCACCACATCACCGGCTAAATTAGGATAGGAGACATAAATTTTTTCCTTGGTGCCAATACATTTTTCGTTGGTTAAAGTAAGAATATCACCTGGGGTAATTTCTAAAGCATTGTTTTCAATTTCACCCACACGTAGTTTTGGACCTTGTAAATCTGCTAGTATTGAAATGTTGTAAGGTTCAGTACTATTGATCTTTCTAATATGCTGTATGATGGAGGCTTTATCTTCATGGCTTCCGTGTGAAAAGTTCAAACGAAAAACGTTAACTCCTGCTCTACTTAAATCCAATAGTTTTTCATAGGTATCGCAAGCTGGGCCCACAGTAGCAACAATCTTTGTTCGGTGGTCTACGTGTTCGATACCTGCTTGAACATTCATTTCTTTGTGCAGGTACTGGTCAATGTTTTTTGACATAACTGGATAGTTGTAATTAATATTTTGTGGGAAATAATTTGTTTAACTGGCTAGGATTTTTACGATTTTCATCCACTCTTCCCCAATATTTTGTTTCTCTTTAATTGCTTTGTCCAATGGCGTATAATGAACTGCATTGTTCACAATTCCGATCATTTCATTTCTTCTGCCAGCAACTAATGCTTCTACAGCATGATAGCCCATGTGACTGGCAATTAATCTGTCTAAACCGCTTGGTGAACCACCTCTCTGAATATGCCCAAGTATACAAACACGAATATCGGCCTGTGGTAAACGCTCTTTGAGCACTTTGCCTAATTCGTTGGCTCCACCAAATTCATCACCTTCGGCTACTACCACCAAATTTACCAATTTTTTACGCTTTTCCTTTTCAGTTAGATTATAGATCAAAGCCTCAATATCGGTTCTTGATTCCGGTATTAAAATGTTTTCAGCACCGGTAGCAATTCCACTATGTAAGGCAATATAACCAGCATCTCTACCCATCACTTCCACTAAGAATAAGCGGTCGTGGGCATCCATGGTATCTCTGATTTTATCTATGGCATCAATCGCTGTATTCACTGCGGTATCAAATCCAATGGTAAAATCACTACCCGCAATATCTTTATCGATTGTGCCAGGTAAACCAATACAAGGAATATCAAACTCATTGCTGAATTTTTGAGCTCCTCTGAAACTTCCGTCTCCGCCTATGATGACTAACCCATCAATCCCTCTTTTTTTTAAATTTTCATAAGCTTTTTTTCTGCCCTCAGGCTCAAAAAACTCTTTACTGCGGGCAGTTTTTAAAATAGTACCACCTCTTTGAATGATATTGGCAACTGATCTTGAATCCATTTGAAAGATATCATCGTCAACCATGCCGTTATATCCGCGCATAATTCCGAAAACTTCTAATCCATGGTGGATACTTGTTCTAACAACAGCTCTAATAGCTGCATTCATTCCTGGTGCATCTCCACCTGAAGTGAGGACACCGATTTTGTTGACTTTTTTAGCAGACATTGTAGATATGCGATTCTTTCTTAATACGATAAAATAATACTGACTGGCAATCGTAATTGAAATGTGTATCAACTACACAAGTTCCAAAAATAAGCATTTATGGCTAAATGCCAAGGGCTTATCTATGCACATCCTTTTGTAGATTAGCATAATGAAGCTATTAATCACTGGAGCAAATGGTTTTTTGGGCCAACATCTGGCATTGCATATGCATAATAAATTATATGACATATATCCTGTTTCTAGAGGAGTTAAACGAATTCCTATAGCAGAAATTCCTTATTATCAGCTTGAATTAACTGATAAGCAAGCTGTTCTGAACTTTGTAGATCAAATAAAACCGGATTGTATTATTCATACTGCAGCGATGAGTAAGCCAGATGAATGCTTTTATAACCAAGCAGAATGTATCCTTCAAAATGTAACTGCTACCGAATTCCTATTGGAAGCTGCTAAACAGGTTTCTGCCAGATTCGTCTATGTTTCAACCGATTTTATCTATGGAGAGGGTGGACCACATTCAGAAAATGCTATCCCAAACCCCTTGAATTTTTACGGAGAAACTAAGTTGATGGCAGAAAATTTAGTGAAAACTAGTGGGTTAAGACATAATATTATTCGCCCTGTATTTATCTACGGTGCTCATTGGGATGGAATGAGGCCCAGTTTTATACAGTGGGTCAAGCTCAACTTAGAAACAAATAAGAAGATCAAAGTAGTTACAGATCAGCTCAGAACAGCAACTTATGTAGGCGATATATGCAAGGGAATTGAACTTTTGTTGCAGCATGAAACCAATGAAGACTTCCATTTTGCAGGTTCTGATATTCTATCGCCCTATGAAATGGCCGTTTTAGTGGCAAAAGTTGTGGGCTTAAATAAAGATCTGATTGAACCAGTAACCGCAGATTCATTCCCGGAAATAGTAAGAAGAGCAAAAAAATCGGGGTTAAAAATTGAAAAAGCCATCGACATTTTAGGTTATCAGCCCCTCAGCTTTGAAGAAGGGGTAAGGCTTAGTTTCTCTTAAACCTTAATGAAAGTTTCACATTGGGTTTATGAGAATGGCAATTTTTAATGGGAACTTTATAGTCCAACATTGGAATGCTTAGATGTCACAATCGTCTTTAGCCATATATTATAATCAACGGGTTAAACAAGTTTTTAATCAATTGCTTGAGTTTGCTCTAAACTCTTCTGAAAATTCCATGCACGACTTTAGGGTTGAAATAAAAAAAATGCGTGCCATTTTAAAGTTTTTAAAAACTGTTTACCCAAAACAAAAATTAAAAAAGTCGGCTAGGCAATTAAATAACATTTTTCAACAAGCTGGAGAAATTAGAGAATATCAGTTGTTGTTACAATGGCTTCAAAAAAACGAATTGGAGATTTTTATCAAGCACATTTTTCCAACAAAAGAATTAGAAGATTTAATTAAGAACTTTCATGTTCAAGTACACCAATTTAAACACGATTTAAAAGAATTAACAGAGAATATCAATGAATATGTTCGAGCTACCAATGAAATTCTTGCAGAGCATTATGTAAGGGATTTATTTGTTCAGATGGATGAATTAATTAAAACCAGTTGTAGTTCCTCTGAATGGCATGAGCTACGAAAAATAATTAAACAATGGATGTATGCGGTGAATTGGATGGAAGCTGGACAAGACATTGATATTGCATATTATCAAAAATTACAAGAAGCAATCGGCTACTGGCATGATGCAGAAGTGATCAAAGAAACTTTATTACAGAAAAAAATATTCCTTTCTCATGATATGGAATTACAGAAATCTTTTTCCATTGCTAGCGAGAAACTGAACCATTCTATCAGATACCGTGAAAAGCAAATCACTGAGTTATTAAGTAAAAAAGAATTAACAGTTTAGTAGGCCATTTTTTTATTATTTAAGTGGAAGAAAAACTTCTGCCATCATACACCTCGCACTTCCTCCACCATTTGATTCAATGGTACTAATATCTGAATGAATAATCTCATTAAAGCTGATTAACTTATTTGTTTGATCAATTGATAAGCTATGAAAAGCTTGTGAAGACATCACCAAATATTTAGTTCCCATACTATTTTCTACTTGCAACATATTACCAGCAAAATGATTCATTTGGTCTAAAGAAATAGGAATAATAACCTTGTTGGTAGCTAAAAGGGCAGCAACAAGTTCTTGCTTTTCTATTTCGTTTGAAATACTATCTAAACAAACAACCACATATCTATCGGCAACGCACATCATTACATTAGTATGATAAATTGGAAAGCCTTCTATATCTAGAGCCTCGAAAACAATTGGGGTATAGCCCATTTCATCACAGAACTGTTGCAATACATTTTCGTCTGTTCTTACTGATATACATGCATAAGCAACTTTGTTTTCTCGATCCAAAACCATACTGCCAGTGCCTTCCAGATACCGTTCTCTTTCTTCTTGCTCTGTAAAATCTACTGTGCTTGATAATTCAAATTTTGCAGCGATTGTATTGAGTACCGTAGGTTTTCTTTCCTTTCTCCTGTTTTCAGCAAACATGGGATATAAACAAATTGTTCCGTCTGAATGAAAGGAGATCCAATTGTTAGGGAAAATGGAATCTGGCGTATAGGGTACTGCTGTATCTTGAATAACGGTTACATCAATGCCATAATTTTCCAAAACATCTACAAAGAGATCAAATTCTTGCAATGCTTTTTGTGGCACAGAGTGGTCGCCAGAATTGATCTGAAAACTATTATTAACAGCCGTTTCTGCATTATATTCAAAATGGCTAGGCCTAATCATTAAGATATGAGAGGTAGTTTGCATTTTTTTACTTTAAGGGGGTTCTTAAAATTGGCATACTCATACAGTGGAAACCGCCTCTAGCACGTGATAATTCTGCTGATGGCATTAAGATCAAACAATCTTTCATCTCATCTGCTTTAATAGTACCAGCTTCCAATTGTTGAATAAGATCTTTTGCGTGTATCACACTAAATCCTGCATTTCTAAAAGCCTCTGTTGTTTTATCGTTTCTATCATATCCTAATACAACGCCTTCTCTTAATGCAAGCAGATTACATGAATCAGTCCATTGTTCTCTTGCATTATAAGGGAACTCATTATTTCCCGAAAATATAAATCTTACTTCGGCCTCACAATGAAGATCGTTTTTGCTGATATCAACCAACAGGTCTTCCAGGCTTTCAAAATTGATAGGGTTTTCGGGCTGCTTCTTATGAAATTGAAGGATCTTTATTTTCTCTTCTTTTTTGATCTCTAGAATTCTTTCAATAGGATTTTCATCTTCATGTTTAACTGCCTTTCTAGAAAAATTTCCAAGCATAACCCATACGTCTCTTTTTACCTGCGTAAATACGGTATCGATATGCATGTAATCCCTTTTTTTAGGAATTTTTACAACGGTTACTTTTTCAACAATATTTTTATCGAATAGAATATTGGTGATTTGTACGGCAGCTTCTGAGGATGTTCTTTCACTAACCCCTACCAATAAGTGATTGCTGCTTACTACCATGATATCTCCACCTTCTAATGTGATTTTTCTTTCATCATCTTCTTTAGGCATTAAGAAGCTATGGTGAGAATCAGAAAGTTCAATGATATTGTCTTTATAGTTCGCAAAAAGAGGATGATTAAAGAAAATATATTTTGCTAGTAATGCTTCTCTTGTTCTTGCTTTTTTAGCAGGCTTATTCAGTAATACATGATCATTGATGGTGATGCCAATATCTCTTGTAAATATAAAGTTTGGTATCGGTGCAAATAACAATTGCTTATCGATAGAGGTACCGGAAACAAATGTTTTAGCCAATTCAGTAGCGCTGTACCCTAATAAGTTTTTTTGGGTGTCATAAGTACAACCTTCAATAGCACAAACGGAAGCTACTAATTTGATTTTTATATCATTGTTTTCAAGCACCTGCGCCAACAACCATTGCAGTTCAATTACTTTTTCTGAAGCAAAAAAATCAGGGTGCTCTGGCTTGTAAAAATTCCTATTAGCTTCAATTGCATCAATAGCTTCAAGCTTTCCTTTAATTTTTTCAGGATCTAAAAAGTAGAGTAGAATTTTAGTATAATAATCATATTCGTTCCTTCGAATAGTATCTAAATGAACAATATCTTCAAAGAGCCAATCCTGAGCTTTTGAAGGTACTACTTTACCTAAGCCGCTATCAGGGCTATGTACTAATAAACGTTTAAGTGTTCCAACTTCTGAGGTAACAGACAATTGCTGATCCATACAAATAGTATTGATTGAAAAAAAAATAAATAATGTTTGAAAAAAAGAAAAATATATTAGACCATTTAATGATCGGGCATTGGGTTCAAGCCTCTATACATCCATGCAAAGTGGGCAGTCAAAAATGATATCGTAGTACAGTGATGCATTAATTATTTGCAAGATAGGGTTTTCTTTTTAATGGGTCAACCCCCTTTAAAGTCCCCATAGTTTTGATAGGTTTAAATCGGATAAACATTTCTTCACTATACCAATCTTCTTTTTTTGTTTTTTGAATAACTGTTGCATGTTCTTGCATTTTATAAGCAAAATCACGCATCGATGTTTTAGACTCCCACAAACTAAACGTAGCCTGCTTGACCCAGGGGATTTCTCCGATGCCAAATGAACAGATAAATCCGTTTGCCTCATTTAATCGATTAGCAACAGAAGCTACATTTGCCCAGAAATGCTTTAGTTTATTCAGCCTGATAGTAGCTCGGGTTAGAATTGCGATTTGCCCATTGTAGTCTGTATTCTTGGCCAATTTTCCAAACACCTCCTTTCCATCCCAGGTACCATGTCCCTCAATAGCTTCAAGAATGATGGTCCATTTTTCGCAACGCCAAAACTGCCACCAACCCGCAATGAATGATCCATATACCTGTTTCAATAACAAATCGTGATGATGCAATTGCTGATCGAATGGTGTTTGATCTATAGGAGAATAACTGCAGATGATTGCCCATTGTCTTAGATCAGGAGTTTTGTCAAAACTTCCATTTTTACCTGAGCCCATCAATTTCCAGAACGCGATATTGGGGTTTAGCCAAAGTGGAAGTCTAAAAATGGCCATTGATAAAAAACCAGCCCATGCCAACCATTTTGGATATCTAACAATTGTGAGCGTAGAAATCATACTTGAAAATACATGCTTTTTAACGGACATTCCATTCTTTCTGTTTAATTTGCTGATATGAAGCTGCGCATTATAAACATCCATTTACTTATTAATGTTCGATCAATAAATGTCTTATTAAGAGGAACAGCTTTAGCTGATTTACCGATCATAGAAAATGCATTTTTGGAAATTGAAGATGGCATCATTCTTAATTATGGAGAGATGCAGCAACTTAAAAACCCGCAAGAGAATTTTGATTGTGAGATCTATAATGCAAATGGCGCTTCTGTATTGCCTTGTTGGTGTGATAGCCATACCCATCTTGTTTTTGCAGCCAGTCGCGAATCTGAATTTGTTGATAAAATAAAGGGATTAAGCTATGCAGAAATAGCTGCAAATGGTGGTGGAATATTGAACTCAGCAGATAAACTGCAGAATGCAACAGAGGAAGAACTTTTTGAAAAAGCTTGGAATCGACTTACAGAGTTAATTGCTTTAGGTACAGGTGCCATTGAGATCAAATCGGGGTATGGACTTACCGTGGAATCAGAATTGAAGATGTTACGTGTCATTAAAAAATTGAAAGAGGCATCTCCAATTCCCATTAAAGCCAATTTTCTAGGGGCACATACTTATCCAAAAGAATTTAAAGAAAATCACAGAGGGTATATCGATCTGATAAAAAATGAGATGCTTCCAATCATCCAAAAAGAAAAGCTGGCTGATTATATCGATGTGTTTTGTGAGGAAGGATTTTTTAGTGTGGAAGAAACTATTGAAATCTGTGAAGCAGGTAAAGCAATTGGATTGGTTCCAAAGATCCATGCTAATCAATTGCATGTCTCAAAAGGGGTAGAAGCAGGGGTAAAGCTTGGCGCATTATCCGTGGATCATCTTGAGAGCATGGATGAACAGGCTATTTCAACCCTCGCATCCTCTAATACTATTGGAACTTTATTGCCAACTGCAGCATATTTTTTAAGAATGCCCTTTCAACCTGCTCGAGCGCTGATTAGTGCGGGCTGTGCGATAGCAATTGCATCTGATTTTAATCCTGGTTCTAGTCCGAGTGGCAACATGAACACAGTTGTATCCATGAGTTGTATTCAAATGAAAATGTTACCAGAAGAAGCCATTAATGCTGCTACCATCAATGCTGCATATGCCATGGGAGTAGAGGATCTAGTTGGATCCATCACCAAAGGGAAATTGGCGAACTTGATATTTACCAAGCCCATCCCTTCATTAAACTATCTGCCCTATGCCTTTGGTTCTAATTTGATTGATAGGGTCATGGTGAAGGGCAATTTTCAATAATTGTTATTTTTCTCTCTCAAGCGAATTGGTTAATTTTCATACGTGGTAGAATCCCCATGCTAATATGAAACATTTCAAATATTACACCAAAGAAGACATTCTTTCGATTACCAAGATTCGCAGATTTGAAACAAAATTGGGTGAAAGGATTCAGGTAATGGCAGATCTGAATAATGTAGAGCAATCTTTACAAAATGCAACTGCTGGTTTTGTTTTAATTGGCGTACCTGAAGATATTGGAATCAAAGCAAACCTTGGTATTGGTGGTGCTGATTCTGCTTGGGTTCCTTTCTTGCAATCATTTCTAAATATTCAGAGTAACGATTTTTTGGAAGGCGGGGAGATTTTGTTATTGGGTCATTTCGACTTTTCGGATATGGAACATGTCATTGAACAAAATGCTTTGAGTTTGGATGAAAGATCAGAAGCATTTAGACATGCAGTGAATACCATTGATGCCGAATTGGAACAGTTGATTCATTTGATTACACAGAATAAAAAAATCCCGATTGTAATTGGCGGGGGACATAATAATTCATATCCATGCATTAAGGGCGCTGCGAAAGGATATTATAAGGCTGGCTTATTGCCGATAGCTCAAATCAATGCTATTAATTTAGATGCGCATGCAGACCTACGACCAATGGAAGGAAGGCATAGTGGTAATGGGTTTACCTATGCAGAAGAAGATGGTTACTTGGAAAAATATTGTGTGATTGGGATACAGGAAAACTATTTGCCACAAAATGTTTGGATGGATATTGTAAATAATCCATTCGTTGATTGCATTACCTACGAAGACATTTTTGTGCATGAGAAAAGAACTTTCCTTCAAGCCATTGGACATGCTACTTCCTTTACTGATGATACAAGATGTGGGATCGAATTAGACCTTGATATTGTAGAAGGGGTACTTAGTAGTGCCACCAGTCCGGTTGGAATTAGTGCTAATCAGGCTCGTCAGTATATTCAATATGCAACTGCACAATCAAAGGTTGCGTATTTGCACATTTGTGAGGGTGCTACTTTTTTAACTGATGGAAGAACAAATCCAAGCACAGGAAAACTAATTAGTTTTCTAGTTAGTGATTTTGTAAAAGCTGTATTAATCGGTTAAAAGCTATTTTCCGATGCCAGGTTTTTTTGTTGGAGGTGGCATAAGTCCTTTGCCTTTTTCAACAGGTTTATTTGTTGGAGCAGGCGTTTTACTATCAGGTACTTTAGGTGCTGTTTGTGGTTTTAATTCATCAGATTTTAACTGTAATTTTTTTGCGTCCTCAATATTTAAATCTGATTCGGGTTTAATTTCTTCCGTCTTAGTGTCCTTGGGAACATCATAGTCTAAAATCGTTCCATTACCTTGATCCTCCACTTCTCCACCCAATTTTGGACTGGTTCCATTAATATAATCCAATATGATATCATTACTCATGACATCAGGTTTTACAAAAGTCTGACTAGGATCTAAACCACAATTTGGATCTGCGGCCGCTTTTGCATAGAAATAAGCCCAGATCGGCATCGCAGCATGCGCTCCCTGTCCATAATAACTCGTAGTGTTCAAGTGAATGAAGCGATCGTCTGAACCCACCCAGGTGCCGGCTAATAATTGTGGGGTATATCCCATGAACCAGGCATCACTATTATCATTGGTGGTTCCTGTTTTACCCGCCAATTCTAAATTACCAGGAAGATCGTATTGCCAAATACTTGCACCTGTACCGTATTGAACTACTCCCTGCATCATCTTTGCAATTGAATAAGCTGTTACCTCGCTGATCACTTCTTTACGTTTAGGACTAAAGCTTTCCAATACATTTCCGTTTCTATCTTCAATCCTAGTAATATACATGGGCTTTGCATTCATACCTCTACCTGGGAACATGCTATAAGCCTGCATCATTTCAAAAAGAGATATTTCACAAGAACCTAATGCGATAGAAGGATAAGGTTCTACCTTGGCTTGAAGGTCACATCGTTTCAGGTATTCAACAAAACGTTTTGCTCCATTATTTCCAGTTTGATCAAGCTGTTTCATAATATAGGCAGATGCACAGTTACGAGATTTAGCCAACGCTTCGGCCATGGTGATGCTGGCGCCAGTGCAGGTTTTACCTGTTGCGGGTACCAATCCATATTCTCCAAAACTTTGTTGTTGATCTTCTACGGTAGTATTTGGTGTAAAGCCCGCTTCTTCTATAGCCAGACTATATAATAATGGTTTAATAGTAGAACCTACCTGACGTTTGGTATTGATATTTGCGTGATCGAATTTGAAAGTTTTAAAATCAATTCCACCCACCCAAGCTTTTATCTCACCAGTTAGTGGATCCATTACCATAAAGCCTAACTGCATCATCTGACGAGAGTATTTGATAGAATCATAGGGAGACATGATCGTATCTTTTCCTCTGGTTTTGTTCCAAGCAAAAACATGCATTTGAATTTTTTGCTGAAAGCTGGCTTTTATTTCTTCTTCACTAATCCCTTCCTTCTTCATATAATGCCAACGGTCGCTTTGTTTCATAGCAGCTTCCAAAATGTTCTCATGATCCTTCCACACTGCACCAGATTTGATATTGTCCTGTGCATTTAAAAGTTTCTGCATAAAACTCATTTGCGTTGCCGCGGCTTCCTCTGCATACATCTGCATTCTTGGATTGATCGTTGTGTAGATACGCAATCCATCGCGATATAAATCGTAGTTATCTCCATTACTCTTCTTGTGCGTCTTGCACCATTTCTTCATATCCTCGCCCAATACCATTCTAAAATAGGGGCCAAGGCCTGCACTTTCGTCCAGTTTCTTAAAGTTTATTTCAATGGGTTTCCTCTTTAATACTTCAGCTTCTGTACTACTTAAATAATTTTTCTGAACCATTCTATTCAACACCAAGTTTCTTCTTTCTAAGGCCTGACGTGGATTCCGTCTCGGATTATATAATCCTGGTCCATTAATCATCCCAATCAATACTGCAGATTCTTCAATATTTAAACGATCAGGTTCTTTTTGAAAAAATGTTTTAGCGCCATTTCTGATGCCGAAAACGTTATCTCCAAAAGCAACCGTATTAAGATACAATGTGAGAATTTCTTCTTTAGTGAAATTCTTTTCGAGTTTAATTGCAATGATACATTCCTTCAGTTTTTGAATACTTCTCAAAAGGAAATTTTTTGTGCTCCAGTTCTCTGTGAAAAGGTTTTTAGCGGTTTGCATCGTAATCGTACTTGCACCACCCTGACTACCTAAATAAACGAAAGCCCTAGCTAATCCCTGAGCATCGATGCCACTATGTTCATAGAAACGTTTGTCTTCAGTGGCTACAAGTGCATTGATAGCATGTTTACTAATGTCTTTATAATATACATTGATCCTGTCTTCGATATAATATTTACCCATCAGGTATCCATCTTGAGCATAGACCTGACTGGCTTGTAATGCAGTAGGGTTCTCAATGTCTTCAATATCTGGCATATCTCCAATCCATCCCCAATTAAGCATTAAGAGAAAAAGAATGATAAATCCCATTCCACCAAAAAATATGCGCCAAAAAATCTTAACCGGTTTAGACATAGAGCGTAATATAAAACGTGTTAACTTATTGTAAATCTAAATAACTGTTTTTGATTCTATTGTTACTGTTATTAAAAAATATCTGGAAAAATGCCGTGCATAAAAGTTTTATAGGCGGCAAGGTCTTTATTGGTCATTAAAATGGCCAAATTCGGACTACTTATAATTGTAAAACTATACTTCTCTGGTGCTAGCCATGGGATGATTCTTGAAGCAGCCATGGGTTTGGTTTTATTGAGATAACCCATGGCATCACCTGCATTTGTAAATGGACCAATCAAAATGAGTTGTTCTTGATTGGTGATTGTTGTAGCGGATGCAGCTATTTTTTGATTACTGTAACTGTCTCGATTATACCTATTAAATGCGTTTTTACCTTCACTAGCAAAAATTCCATCCACTTTTACCAGAATCACAGCAACATATTGCGTGTCGGCCGGATTGAAGGAATAACCATTATTAGTTATCGTAATTGGTTTCAGTTTCGGCGCAATAATTCCTGGGGCTTTGATTTCTTTAGGCGTTTGTTTAACCGTTGAACCAGAAACAAAAGGCACAGCTGTTTTCACTGTGGCAATAGTATCTAAGTCAATTTGCCGAACAGCTTCCTCTTCGGGTCTTTCAATTTTCAAATTGGTTAAATAGGTTTCAATTTCTTTTCTTCTATTTAAAACATCCACCATGGTCGCAGCTTTTCCAGACATCGGAGATTTTGGAAAACGTGCAAGAATCACTTCCAATCGCTTTTTTGCAATACTATCTTGGCGATTCTTAACATAATAAATGGCTTCGATATATAATTGTTGAGCTGTCCAATAAGAAGTGCCATAAGTTTTATCTGCCAATTGCTTTGTTTCTATGGCTTGTTTAAAATTCCCTGCAAGAAATTGGTCGTAAATATCTTTATATATTTCAGTAGCAGGATCTTTTTTAGCAGGTAGGTTTTTTTGTTGTGATAGTTTGGTATAAGCTCCGTTAGGGAAATTGGTCTTTAAGAGATTCCGAATAGAGTCGGCCTGAAATGGTTGATTATTTCGATCGTAACAGTTAGCCAAATTGAAATAAGATTTTTCAGTCTCTTTGATATTGGTAAACCTTTTCACAATGGTCTTATACACTTCAATGGCACTCGGATAGTCGTTCAGATCGTTTTGAAATGCAGAGCCATTGCCCAATAAAGCTGTTAATACTTTGAAGTAAGAAGCAGTCATTTTTTCATTGGTAAGTGGTAAATCTTCTATAAGGATCTCTAGGGTTAGATCTTTGGGTTTCTTTGCTACATTATCTCCATCACCTGGTGTTTGACTTACTGTTTTTGTGGTAGGACTTGATTTTGCAAATGATTTTTCAACTGCAGATTGCCTACGCCAATTGTCAACATTTGGTCGATTACCCCACTTCGTTTTGAATTCTGTAAACCCCCTTGATTTTAATGAAGTATTTTGAAAATAAAATTCGTTACTGCCACTGGAGAATGGATTATTGTCAATAGGAGCAGTCCCTTGCATTCCATTATTACCAAAAGAAGGTTCTATGTTTTCAGCATCTTTTAATCCAGCCTCTTTTCGCAATTGCTTTAGCTTATTATTTAAATAGGCATTCCTTTCTTCAACAGGCATTAAAGCAATTTTTTGTAAACTATCTTCTCGATAAATAATTTCAAGATTATCATTGATTGTTTTCAAAGCAGG
Source organism: Bacteroidota bacterium (assembly GCA_026391125.1). Taxonomy (GTDB): domain Bacteria; phylum Bacteroidota; class Bacteroidia; order Chitinophagales; family Chitinophagaceae; genus Sediminibacterium. Next base: position 23,233 of record JAPLEO010000076.1, on the reverse strand, counting down.
CTTTCTAGCAATTACTCTAGCTTGATCATTTGTTTTTAAATAGTTTAATTCAAGGCTATCATAAAAACGGTAAGAGTCTATATATGATTTACGTTCATAGTTAAGATCGCCCAATAATAAAAAACTTTCCTGCCTTTGAGTAGGGTTGTTTAGATTGAATTTTACACTCTTCAATAAGAAGTCCTGTGCTTGTGAGGGATGATTTTGTTTCAGCTCTAGTTTAGCTGCAGCATAAAATATAATGTCACGATAAGCCTCATACAATGAGCGTTTCCCCATTTTTTTAAGTTCTTCTAAATTTTGTTGAACTGCATCTTGCTTATGCCCAGATTCAAGTGCACTGATCGCTAAATGTGCATACACTTCTAATGTTGGATCAATTGTGGTTTTTAAAGCATGTTTATAGTTCAATACCGCCAAGCTATCTTTGCCAACACTTGAATATAGTTGACCAATTAAATATTCCCAACGTGCTTTTTCTCCTTTGGTGGTTGCTCTGTCTAGTGCTTTCGTTAAATGAACAGCTGCACTATCAGCAGCATTTTCCTTGTAATATTTATAAGCGATCAATTCTTCTAAGTGGGAGTGAAGACGTGTTGGAAAATTGGGATCTATCCGTAGAATTTCAATTAATGCACTAGCTTCAGAAAGCTGATTTTTTTCAAGGTAAGTTCTAATCCTCCAAAGAAAACTTTCATTTCTTCCGGGAGGATTACTGGTTAGTTTTTTCCAAGCATTTTTTGATTCAATAGTAGAAATTGAAAAAGTTCCATTTTTATTACTTGCATTACTACCAATAGGTAAATCATAGCCATCATCTTTTGGAGCAAATGCATAGTTGATGTATTGAAAAACGGTGGCAGCTGAATCATAATACCTTTTATACAAATAGGCCTGCCCCATTAAAAGGTATAAATCATCTACCCAATCTATTCTCAGATCGTGTAATAATATTCCAGCAGTACATTTATAGATAACAGAATCGAGCTGAACACCATTTTTTGAAACAGCTTCCATTGTATAGTTATAAAATGGAAGTGTTTGAGTATAATCTTCCTGAAATCCTGCTTTTGCTCTATCTAGAATTTCGTTTATTTTATTTTGAGCATTAAAATAATAATTAAAATGTGTTACCGCATTTTGATAGAATTTTTTTGGTGCTTTTAATTTATTGGAACCCGTTTTTTCTGCAGCAAGTGGACGATTATCATACGGCTTAGGTTTCACCAATTTGATGGAACTGTATGGTTGTGCAAATCCTTTCGTAACACTGAAAAAGGATGCAAAAAATATAACCAGAAACAATAAATACCTATACTTTGCCATGCTATCGGAACGAGATTTTTAAAAACTTGCTTAAAAATACAGTTATTTCTTATTTCTAGATGGCTAAAAGCTGATACAATACTACCTTTAACCCGATTTAACAATATGGCCAAACTAGAATATACCGATACTTTAAAGCGTTTAAGGAATAGTTACCGACTGGTAGTTATGAATGATGACACCTATGAGGAGGTAGTTACTTTTAAATTATCTAGATTAAGTGTGTATATCGGTTTAAGTGCAAGTTTTGTATTATTAGTAGGTCTAACCATTGCTTTGATCGCATTTACACCTCTTAAATTCTATATTCCAGGCTATGGTACTAGGGAAAGTAGAACAGCTTTACAGATATTAAAAATCAGGACCGATTCTTTGGAACAAAGCATTCGGTATAAAGACCAATACCTAGAAAGCATCAAAAAAGTCTTAAATGGCACTACTCCAACTTTGAGGGATACCATACTTATGGAAGTGCCAAAAACAGCCATCTCAAACGAATAATGGGAGATAAGAACGATAGTAACCGGTTGCTATGGCAATATGCAGGTCTTGCCACCCAATTATTAATCACTTTGGGGCTTGCATTGTATTTTGGCCAATGGTTAGATAAAAAGATTGGATGGGATCTGTCTTTATTGGTATGGGTTTTACCCTTATTAGTATTATTGGCAACCATGATCAAATTAATCAAGGATACTTCAAATAAAAAATAATGCTCGAGAAAAAGAAAGTTTTTGTTCCACTTGTTTTGGTGTTTGTGATCGTTAATTTATTGGCACTATTATTTGGCTCGATCTTAAAGGCATGGAAAATTGACCCTTATGTAGTTGGTGTAGCCAATACTTTACTCTTTTTGATCAGTATTTATAACGCTGTTCAACACTTAAAAGCGATGGCACCAACAAATCCACATGCCATGGTTCGGGGGGTGATGGGGTCAACCGTTTTGAAATTATTTGTATTGGGAACTGCCGCATTTCTTTATTTGTATAATGCAGGAGAAAATAAAAACATCAATGGCCTCTTTTTTAGTATGGGTCTATACCTTTTATATACCTGGCTTGATGTTCGGATCGCTTTAAACGGAAAACCGGTAAAATAAGATGGCAGTAACTGAGCATCCCATGCATGCACTGGCTGCATATCTTCCCGAAGGAAGCTTCGAACCCGTTGTGGCCTATCTACATCAATATAAAGTGCATTTAACAGTAACCAAGCAACGCAAGTCGGTACTGGGTGATTATAGGCATGCAGGCTGGGGTGGAAATCATCGAATCAGTATCAATGGGAATTTAAATCAATACGAATTTCTAATTACCCTTCTGCATGAGTTAGCTCATTTACTTACGTTTGAACAATATCGAAATAAAGTGGATGCACATGGGAAAGAATGGAAATTTTGTTATAGTCAACTCTTGATTGTTTTTGTTAATCATAAAATTTTTCCAGCTGATGTTGAAAAAGCCCTGCAAAAATCAATTGCAAATCCTTCTGCTACAGCAAATGGTGAAACAGCATTATTGCTTGTGTTGCGCAATTATGATGCAATAAAAAAAGTGGGGCATTTTACAGTCGCTGAACTTCAAGAAGGCGAGCTGTTTCAAACAGAAAAAGGAAAAGTTTTTCGGAGGGGAAGTGTAAGAAGAAAAAGAATTGAGTGTCAAGAAATTAAAACAGGATTGCTGTATATTTTTAGTCCGATCACTTTAGTGAAAAAAATAACGTAGTGTTTTAGCGGTTCAAAATGGGTGTTTTAAATTCTTCTTTATAAAACTAGCAGAGTATTATTGTTTCTCAAATAATAACATTATGCTGTACCATCAAAGAAAATCAGAAAGAATGCAATTGGGTAAAAACATTAAGTCCATTCGTGGATTAAAGGGGTACCCATTAAAGTATGTTGCTACTGAATTAGGAATGAGTATTTCTAATCTCAGCAATATCGAAAATGGGATCACAGGTATCGAGGTAAATAACCTACAGAAGTTAGGAGCGATTTTCGGAATTGATCATCAACAAATTCTTGTTTTTAATCCAGATAAGGTAATTGAACTATCTGTGCGATAATTATTCGTTGATAATGCTAACTAAAGTGTCTAATTCAACAGGTTTTGTAAGATAGTCGACGATTTCTGGAAACGTTTTTGATTTTTCAATATCCTCATTGGCTATAGAGGAACTTACGATGTATACCTTTATTTTTTGGGAGATATTGCTATGCAACTTGCGGAACTCTTTTAAGAATTCCCAGCCATCCATGATGGGCATATTGATATCCAGTAAAATGATACTCGGGAGAATTTCATCGTTGTTTTTCAGCTTGATCAGTTCTTCCATAGCATCAGCGCCGTTTAAAAATGAGAGAACTTCATTATTAACGCCCATTGCTACAAATGACTTTTTCATTAAAAAGATATAAATCTCATCGTCGTCTATCAGGCATATTTTATCGGTTGTTTTCATTTGTTATGTTTTGATTTTGATCAAAAAATCGACATTAACTTTCAGGTTAAAACATGATCAGGGATTTTATTTAAATTTTATTTTAAAAGTTGTGCCTTTATGAGGTTCACTTGAAACTTCTACTTTTCCCTCCATGGCATCAATTTGATTTTTTGAAATGAATAAACCGATACCACGAGCGTCTTTATTACCGTGGAATGTTTTATACATCCCGAATATTCTGTCATGGTATTTTTTTAAGTCTATCCCGAGTCCATTGTCGGAAATGGAAAGCTCTAAAGAGCCTTCTTTGGAAGATGTTTTGAATTGAATGAGGGGTTGCCTGTCAGGAGAAGAATATTTTATCGCATTGGTTAAGAAGTTTAATAAAATACTTTCTAAATAGGCAGGGTTGTAATTGATATTGATATTCGAGGAAACTTGGTTTTCTACGATTGCATTTTTTGCACTTATTTCTTTATTTAAAACGGCAATTGTTTGGTTGATATATTCTGATAAATTTAAGCTTTCAATAGTGGTGTTTAAATTTTTCTGAATTGAAACAACCTCATTAAGATTATATAGAGTTTCATTTAGTAAATGGGATACTTTTTTCAAGTGAATCATTAAGCTTGCTTTTTCCTGTTCTGACTTTTCTTTTTCTAGAAAGTTCAGAATGGAAATCATATTGCTTGCATGAGACCTTAAATTGTGTGATACAATATAGGAGAAGTTTAAAAGTCTTTTATTCTGTTCAGTTACAAGTTCTAATGATTTATTTAAGGCGATATCACTTTTCTTTCTTTCAGTAATATTTTCCATCGACATAATAAAACCATCTACACTTTGATTTTTATTAAATACCGGAGAGAATTTTACATAATACCAATGGTGTTCGCCGTTATGAATAATAAATCTTTCAAAAGAAGTAGTTTCCCCTTTTAGTACTGGTTCAACAATTTTACTTAAGTACTCTCGCATTATTTCGGGGAAATAAGTGGAGAAGTTTGTGCCTACATGAATTTCTTTATTGAATTCTTTTGTGGCAAATAGGGAAGCTGGTTTGTTATAGGATATGATACTTTGGAATTGATTAAACAAAATATAACCCACTTCTGTATTTTCAAAAACGGTTCTAAGATTGTCTTCAGATTTTTGTATCGCAGCTTCCATTAATTTCCTTTCAGAAATATTGGTAAAGCCCTTTAGATACATGCCTTCCCCATTGATGGTGATTTTCTCTATAGAAATCAAGCATGATATGATTTCATTCTTCGCATTGCGAATACTGATCTCACGATTTAAAATTTTACCGTAATTTGATATCTCATCAAGAATTAGCTGTCTTTCATTTTCATAGGCATATAAATCTGAAATTGGTTGGCCTACTAAATCCTGCCTTTTTATTTGAATAATTTTTTCAGCACTATCATTTGCCATTATAATGATTCCATCTTTGATCCGAGTGATCAATAATGGGACTGGAGAAAAATTGAATATATTCTCAAGGTTGTTTTCTAATTCATTTCCCTCGCTAAAATTTACTGTTTTCATCAATCGTGCTATAAGATTTAATAAATATTGCAGTGGTCGCTAGTAGGCGATTATTAGTTGCATTAGAATACCATGTAGTTTCAATTTTGTGAAGGAGATTACAGTATAATATTAAACAAAAAATGGGAGAAAGACTTTTTATTAATGAATTTTATTCAACTCATTTTGTTGGAAATCGGAATGAAAATAAAAAAGGTCCCCAACAGGAGACCTTTTTATAACAGATTGAGCAATCTGTTTAATTATATCGATTATGCAACAGCTTTTTTAACTAATTCTGCTGCTTCGCTAAGTTGAATTGCTGATTGAACTTTTAATCCACTTTCATCAATTAATTTTTTTGCTTCCACTGCATTTGTTCCCTGTAAACGAACAATGATTGGAATTTCAATATTTCCAAGTTTATTAAAAGCTTCAATAACTCCTGCAGCAACACGATCGCAACGTACGATACCTCCGAAGATATTGATCAAGATCGCTTTTACATTTGGATCCTTCATAATAATTCTAAATCCAGCTTCAACAGTTTGTGCATTGGCAGTACCACCTACGTCCAAGAAATTGGCAGGTTCACCGCCACTTAATTTGATCATATCCATAGTAGCCATTGCTAAGCCTGCACCGTTAACCATGCAACCCACGTTTCCGTCTAACTTAACGAAGTTCAGGTTAAACTGACCAGCTTCAACTTCAGTTGGATCTTCTTCAGTAACATCTCTCAGGGCAGCAATATCAGGATGACGCATTAAAGCGTTGTCGTCTAAATTTAATTTACAGTCAACCGCAATGATTTTTTCATCACTGGTTTTAAATAATGGATTGATCTCAAGCATGCTGGCATCTACACCAATATAGGCGTTGTAAAGATTGGTTACAAACTTTACGCAATTCTTGAAAGCTTCACCGCTTAATCCTAAGTTAAAGGCGATTTTACGTGCCTGAAAACCCTGTAATCCACCACCTGGGAATACCCATTCTTTGTGAATTTTTTCTGGGGTTTTATGTGCAACTTCTTCAATGTCCATACCGCCCTCGGTGCTGTACATAATTACATTCTGACCTTTCGCACGGTCTAGTAGGATAGAGAGATAAAATTCTTTGGTATCATTCGGACCAGGATAATAAACGTCCTGAGCTATTAAAATTTTGTTGACCTTTTTACCTGCTGGACCAGTTTGGATCGTTACTAAAGTACCTCCAAGAATATTTTTAGCAATATTGCTGATATCTTCCAAGCTTTTTCCAACAGCAACACCACGTTGTTCGCTACCTACAATTTTTCCTTTTCCACGACCACCAGCATGAATTTGGGCCTTAACAACCGCAAAATTATTATTGGTTTGGGTTTTAATTTGGCGGTATGCTTCTTCAGCTGCCATAACGGTATCAACGGCGATACCTTCTTGAACAGGAACGTTGTATTTTTTTAGCAATTCCTTTGACTGATACTCATGCAGGTTCATACTGTAAAAATTTTTGCGAAGATAGGCGAAACCAGTCTATAATTTTAATAGAACATTTATCAATGTTGTAACATTAATTATCATAAATTTGTATTCTATTTAAAAAATAATATATATGAAAAAAGCGATCGTAGTGATCACAGGTTTTGCCCTGATTTTGGGTTTATCTTCTTTTGAAACAAAAGACGCAAAAAAAGATGTTGTTAATTACACGGTAAATGCTGAAAAGAGCCGTGTTGATTGGATTGGATCTAAAAAAGGTGATTTCCATACCGGAATTTTCCCTATCAAATCTGGTTCTGTATCAGTTGATGGCGGTAAATTAAAAGGCGGGAAATTTGTTATTGATCTTGCAGGTGTTAAAGTAACTGATGCAAATGGTGGAGACCGTTTAACTGGTCACTTGAAAAGCCCAGACTTTTTTGATGTAGCTAAATTTGCAGAAGCAAGTTTTGAAATTACTTCAGTAAACTATACTAGTGCTCAATCTGCTGATGTTACTGGAACTTTAACTATTAAAGGCGCAGTAGTGCCAGTTAAATTTGTTGCAAACATTCGTAGCGCTGATGATAAAGGATTCTTTGCTCAGGCTTTCTTAAGCATCGACAGAACTTTATTAGGTGTGAACTATGGTATTGGAATGGTTTCTAATGACGTTCAATTAGCGATTCATATTTTCGGAACAAAATAATAATTCCCCCAAAAAAAGCCGTCTCGAATTTTCGGGACGGCTTTTTTATTTATGGAACAACCTACATCGTCCATTTTTCACTCTTCACTTTTATCTTTTCACTTTACAATGTATCGTTCTTTCAAAATTCTTAAGTGATGTAGATTATGTCCATAAATGATAAAGCACACGGCTCTCAAAGTAATAGAAGCATTACTTGCAATACCACGATTATTTAACTGAGCCTCACTAAAGCTTCCAATCATTAGATCAGATGCTTCTCTTAGTAATAAAAGTTCTTTTTTCAACTCTTCAATAGATCGATGCGCTACTGGTGCATGATCTGCATATTGGTTCTCATCAAATCCTGCCATCGGTGTTGCGTCATTTCTAGATATTCTTAATGCACGATAACTAAAGACACGTTCCGTATCGATCATGTGTTGCAACATTTGCTTGATGGTCCATTTTCCTGGTCCATAACTATAATCTGCTTTTTCATTTGGGATTTCTAAAATCCCTTTTTTGATAGTTTCAGGATGTATGCTTAAAAGTTCTTCAACCGAATTGCCTGTTGCTGCATCAAGATATCCCTGATAAAAATTTCCACATTCATCCTTTAATGGTCTTGACATTAGTTTTTTGATTTTGATGATTTAGAATTTCCTTTAGTAGCTTCTTTAAGTATTAAAGGCTTCGTAAGTTCTGCTTCTGAAACAGCATAATAAGCATTCACGATTCCTCCAGTTTTACTCAATGAAGCAAAAGGAACTGTAGTTGGTTGTGGACCTGGTTTAATATTCGCGATCGTTGAATCTGGCTTGACTACCGAATTTTCAATGATTTTGCGGACTTGTATCGCTGAAAGATCTGGATAATAAGAACGAATCATTGCGGCAAGTCCGGTTACAATGGGTGCCGACATACTTGTCCCTTTTAAATTCCCATATTTATTTTTACCAGGAAGGGTAGAATAAATTTTAACGCCAGGCGCAAATACATCCACACTTTGTTTACCATAATTACTAAAGTCAGCTGCAAGCGTACCTGAAATTTTCGGGTCACTACTTGCGCCAATATTCATAAAGTTTTCGATCGTTGTTTTTGATTTTTCAGAATAGGAGCTCGGATAATTTTCCTTATCATCATTATTAATTCCATCATTACCTGAAGCGTGAATAATTAAAACATCTTTTGAAGCTGCATACCTCAATGCACTGTCAACCCATGCTTTTTCAGGAGAGAATGATTTTCCAAAACTCATATTGATGACTTTGGCGCCATTATTAACAGCATAAAAGATTCCTAGTGCCACATCTTTATCATATTCATCACCATCTGGAACTACTCTAACCATCATCACCTGCACATTATCTGCCACACCATCCATACCAATTCCATTATTTCGCTTAGCTGCAATAATGCCCGTTACATGCGTACCATGCATCGAATTTGGTCCCATTATATCATTATTGCCATAATGATTGTCGTTAATGTCAAAATAATTATCCTTGATTGTTTCTGCTCTATAATCAATTGGCTCTTTATCTTTCGATTCATAAGCCGATTTCTTTCCATCTATATATTCATCCAATTGCTCGATGGTACTGATATTCGTTTCTTCCCTTTCGATACCTAATATTTTCATACAGGTTAAGTAGCCAAGTTTAGCTTCTTTACCAGCCCTCGTATTTGGCTCAAATTTCTCAAGCATTTCTACCGTATATTCTTCTTGTCCTAATTCCTTGCGGAGTATTTTATCATGACGCTTGATGGCTTTTGCCGTGATCTCAACGTACATCAATTCCGTTTGCTCTTCCTCACTGAAATTCATTTCAGCAGCTGCTTTCTTCCAAAGGGTATAATGATATTTTTCTTCGTAACTGAGGGTGGTTGTATCAATTGCCTTCCCCAAAAATTGAGATTTAAATCGATGGTAAACCCTAGATCTTTCGTCAGAATTTCTTTTAATATTCTTACCGTCCTTGCCTCCTAAGAAATTCCATCCATGAATATCATCGATATAACCATTGCCATCATCATCAATACCATTACCAGGAATTTCTTTTGGGTTTGTCCATAAAATATCTTTCAGATCTTCATGCGCAGTATCAACACCAGAATCTAATACAGCTACAATAACTGGCTTTGATTGTTTGTTATGTTCTTTTAAAAAACGATAGGCTTTTTCTAAACTAATACCATAGTAGTGATCATCTATTTGATCTAATAAATGCCATCCCTTTGGGGCATCTTGTGCCGATAGGGTTTGTGAGATAAACGAAATGCAAAAAAGGGCTACAACAATCGAAAGTCTTTTCATTCTGATTAATTCGGTCAATACAAATTTGCGTAAACCAACTGATATCCTATGCCTTCACCAATAGATTTAGGAAAATGTTAAGTTTAGCGCTCTTAGGTTGGTATTAAATGCTGGAGAAGATTACTAAAAAAGTGTTTGAACGCCGTGTGCGACTTTGAATTCTTGTTGGAGCAGCCATTTTTTTCGCCACATACCTCCAGAATAGCCAGTTAGCGACCGATCGCTTCCAATTACCCGATGACAGGGTACAATAATCGCTATCTTATTTTTTCCATTAGTACTAGCAGCTGCACGAATTACTTTAGGGTCACCTAATTTCTTGGCCAAATCCATATAACTAATGGTTCTGCCAAAGGGAATTCCTAATAGTTCATTCCAAACCCTTCTTTGAAAATCAGTGCCATCCTGATGAACAGGGATCGTAAAATTTTTCCTTGTGCCGTGAAAGTATTCGATCAGCTCCTCGGTACATTGGTGCATCACTTCAGTAATGCCTGGCTCTCCATGTTCCATCTGATCTGATTCGTCTACAAAACTCAACTCACCGATGTATTGATCTGTTCCACCAATCTTTAATAGACCAATGGGACTTTCATAGTAGGTAAAATGCAATTCGCTCATCGGTTTATAAAAGGTTATTCCTTGTTTAAATATAGCTAATCCAATAAATCAGATAAAGCTATTAATTCTTTTTTCTTATAATCGTTTAACGGACTTACAAAACATTTCGCAGTTTCCTTGATTAACAACTGGATAATCTGTTTGTGGGATAATGGCTTGAAATAACTGGCTTTAGGTTCTTGGCCAATTTTTGTAAAATAAGTTTCGATATCCTTATGCGAAAAGGCTTGTCCAGTTGTACTATCAATATAAAACTGTATAAAATCTTGTGGATTTCCCATTTGTGTGCCTGGGTCATAGTCTGATTGAAAAAAAGCAATGATACATTGCTTGGGGATATTAATAACCCTTGCATTGATGTCTAATTGCTCACACATTACCTGATAGATGATCCCATTCGTTATAGCATTACCTTTTTTTGCAGCCAGTACTTTTTGGATACAAAAATCATCAGGACATTCATGATTTATTTCAACACCTTTTAATCGAAAATATTTATAAAGAATACTGGATAAAACATTCGCCTGTTCCAACGGTGTTAAAAAATTATTTAGTTCCAACCATACATTTCTTCTCAACTTTTCTATATCCTGCAAAACAGGTGTACTCTGCAAATCTGGGTATTGGAATTTAGCCACAAGTAGGGCACCAAATAAAAGGTCGTTATAAGCACTGTCTCTCCATTCAATAATATCATTTGTAAGGTCGCAATAATGCAATCGATGAATGATCATTTCTATTCGCTCTTGAATGGCATCGTTCAGAGTTGTTTCCCAGAGATGTTCTAAGTTGGGGATGATTGCTTTACCATAAGCAACAATTTTTTCCGAAACCGTATAATAGACTTCTTCATCAGGATCGTCTATTAAGGTAAATAAAGCGGTAATTTCTTTGGTTGCTTGCATATGGATCAAATTGAAAATAACAGCAATAGAAAAGAACCATTATCTGTGATTATTCTATATCAAACTAAATAATTTTTAACTGAATGATTGCAAAGAAGTTATCCCAAGCTTGTGGAAATATCACTGAAAATGCACATACTAATTCTTATATTCTTTCGTTAGAGGCTTCTGCCGACCCTAAATTCTAATTTTAACAAGTGGATATTAGTAGAAGGTTTACTTTTGGAGCTTATCATAATAAAGCTTTTTATGCCTGAATTTGCTATACCTAAGTTTCCCGTAGTGAACAATTCGCTTCATGCAGAATTAAAGAAACGTGTTCAGGCATATTTCGATGAACGGGGTATTGTTTCAACTGGTACAACTAAGCTATTTACTAAAGCCATCTTAATGGTGATCGCGTTTATATTGCTTTATATCCAATTAATGGTTTGGACACCGGTGTGGTATATCGGGGTTTTTGAATCCATCATTCTAGGTGGATTAGTGGCAGGAATTGGCTTTAATGTGATGCATGATGGAAGTCATGGTAGCTTCAGTACCAATAAATGGATCAATAGAATTGCGGCATCTTCCATTAGTTTATTAGGCGCCAATCATTTTATGTGGAACATGAAGCACAATATGATCCACCATAGTTTTACCAATATCGATGGGGTAGATGATGATATAGAAATTGGAGTATTGATGCGCATGGCACCAACACAGAAGCGATTAAAAATGCACAAATTCCAGCATTACTATTTCTGGTTTTTGTATATGTTTCTATACATTTTCTGGATCTTCTTTACTGATTATAAAAAGTACTTCTCTAGAAAAATTGGGAATGTGCCGTTAAAGAAAATGAACATTGGTGATCATGTCGAATTTTGGGGAGTTAAAGTATATCATGCAGCATTCTTTATTGTGATCCCAATCTATGCTGTTGGTTGGTTATCTTGGTTAGTAGGGTTCAGCATTATGAGTGCAGTGGCTGGATTCGTTCTAAGTATTGTATTCCAATTGGCACATACTGTTGAGCAGACTGCTTTTCCTATTGCAGATATTGAATCTCATAAATTACCTGATGAATTTGCGGCCCATCAAATAAAAACAACTGCAAATTTTGCTACTCGAAATAAATTAGTAAGCTGGCTAGTGGGAGGTTTGAATTTTCAGATCGAACACCATTTATTCCCTAAGATCTCACATGTGCATTATCCTGCTATAAGCAAAATAGTGCGTAATGTTTGTGCGGAATACAAGTTGCAATACATTGAGTACCCTACCATGAGAAGGGCTGTGCTTGCACACGTTCGTTTCTTAAGAGAAATGGGTAGGGCTTAGACTATTTCTTTTTAGCTACTTTTTTTACTGCTTTTTTAGCTGCTTTCTTGGCAGGTGTTTTTTTCGTTGGAGCTTTTGCCTTTTTGGTAAATGCACCAGGAACTTGTACCTCGATCATTTTTTTGATCTCGTCCAATTCAACAATTGCTAGTTCTTCAGCAGTAAATTTAGAGCCATCAGCTTTCTTACCCAATTTCAACATCTTCTTTTGAAAGCGGATAAATGCACCCCAGCGTCCATTTTCAATGGTAATCTTTTCTGCTGGCCATTGCCTGATAAATCTATTGGCTTCTTTTTCAACCTTCTTCTCAATGAGTTCATTGATGTCGGTCTGACTTAAACTATCGAAATTATAAGCTCTTGGAATATTGATATAGAGGTCGTTCCACTTAATAAACGGACCAAATCTGCCTTTCCCTTTTGTTACTGGAAGTTCTTCAAAGAAACCAATGGGGGCATCTGCTAACTGCTTATCATTGATCAGTTGGATGGCTCGTTCAAGATCCATGGTGTATAAATCTTCTCCTTTGGGGATGGAAATAAATTGTTCTCCGAGTTTAATATACGGACCAAATCTTCCCACATTCACAACCAATTCTTGACCCTCAAATTCACCGATCGTTCTTGGAAGATCAAACAATTGCATGGCTTCATCCATTGAAATGGTCTCGATGCTTTGCGATTGACTCAATTTGGCAAAACGAGGCTTTTCCTCCTCATTGCTACTATCTCCAATTTGAACCATTGGACCGTATCGTCCCATACGGGCAATGACTTTTTTGCCGCTTACAGGATCAATTCCTAATTCTCTTTCACCCTTTGCTCTTTCAGCTGTTTCTAGGGTATGTTCGATAGTTGAATGGAAGGGTTTATAAAATCCATCGATCATATTGCTCCACACGATTTTTCCATCTGCAATTTCATCGAACTCTTGTTCAATTTTAGCGGTGAAGCCAAAATCCATCACTTTAGTAAAATGCTGCTTTAAGAAATCGGTCACTACCATCCCTAAATCTGTTGGGAATAATTTTGATTTTTCTGCACCAGTATTTTCTGAAAGTATTTGTTTCTCAATTTCATTGGAAGGAGACAGTCGATAAACAATACAACTTCTCTTAATGGCATCCTTATCTCTTTTTTCTACATAATTACGTTTCATGATGGTCGTAATGGTAGGGGCGTAGGTAGAAGGGCGGCCAATGCCAAGCTCTTCTAACTTTTTAACCAAGGAAGCTTCTGTATATCTTGCTGAGGCACGCGAAAACTTCTCGGTAGCACTCATTTGTTTTAATACTAATTTTTGTTGAACAGAAAGCTGGGGTAACATTCCCTCGCTATCTTCTTCTTCCTCTTCATCTTTACTTTCTAAGTATACTTTCAAGAAACCATCAAATTTCATCACTTCTCCATTTGCATGAAGTGTCTCTTTGTTGGTGCTAATATCAATGCTCGCGGTTGTTTTTTCAAAAGCAGCATCGGTCATCTGACTAGCAATGGTTCTCTTCCAGATCAATTCATAGAGCCTTCTTGTTTCATCATCTGCGATAGTATGATTATTCATGTAGGTAGGTCGAATTGCTTCGTGAGCCTCCTGTGCAGATTCATTCTTGTTCTTGAATTTTCTTGGTTGATGATAATTTTTCCCAAATGCGTTGGTGATCTCATTTTGAATATCAGCAAGAGCAGTATCACTTAAATTGATACTATCTGTACGCATATAAGTGATCTTACCACTTTCATATAATTTTTGCGCAATCAACATGGTCTTACTTACACTATAACCCATTTTACGGGATGCTTCTTGCTGTAAGGTAGAAGTTGTAAAAGGGGCAGCAGGGGTTCTTTTTGTTGGTTTGACTTGGATATCAGTAACCGTATAAGCCGCATTTTTGCAGGACTCTAAGAATTTGCTGGCTTGTTCTTCCTTTGCAAATTTGGTAGGCCCTTCAGCTTTAAAGCTCACCTGTTTTCCATTCAAATCCAGCGCTGTGAAATCTGCTTCTATTTTAAAACTACTTTCTGTTACAAATTGATTGATCTCCCTTTCACGTTCAACTACTAAACGTACGGCCACACTTTGAACCCTTCCGGCACTAAGGCTTCTTTGCATGCCTATTTTGCGCCAAAGAACTGGGCTTAGTTCAAATCCTACCAATCTGTCTAATACCCGGCGGGCTTGCTGAGCATTTACAAGATTCATATTGATGGTTCGAGGGTTTGCAACTGCTTTTTTAATTGCTGGAGCTGTGATCTCGTGGAAAACAATCCTTTTAGTGGTCTTGGGGTCTAAGCCTAATACTTCAGCCAAATGCCAACTGATACTTTCTCCTTCACGGTCCTCATCCGATGCAAGCCAAACTTCTGTTGATTTTTTAGCCAATTGTTTTAGTTCCCTTACCACTTTTTCTTTATCCTCTGGAACCTTATATCTGGGTAAATAATGGTTATTAACATCAATCCCCATATCGTCTTTTTCCAGATCACGAATATGGCCAAAACAGCTTTTTACCTCAAAATCAGACCCTAGGATCTTTTCGATTGTTTTAGCTTTTGCAGGTGACTCAACGATCAGTAGATTTTTTGCCATATTACTCAAAACCGCCATGGGCGGAGATTTGATGAATTTTTTGCTTGTGTTTTTTTCCTGTTTCAATCCTGCTTTTTTCCCTTTAGGGTTTCGGCCGATTGGATGCAATATTAGTTCAAACCATCAAATTCCAAAAAATATCAATCTAAACCCTCCCTGAAAAAATGATCAATGGTATTTGCGATCGATGACTCTTTATATATTCGGCTATGCCCCAAGCCTTCAGTTATGACAAACTTAATTTGGGGATTTTTTTGTTCCATGATGGGCAATACATCCTCAAAAACGCAGATCTTATCGTCTTTGTCGTGCACCCATAAAATGGGCGACTTGATTTGCTTGATGGCATGGTTCACTGAAATTTCTTCTATTGGAAGATGGGTAAATTCATTGAATAATTGATCAACTGCCGTTTTAATCCGATCATCAACGGGTATCAAACTATAAAAATGCTCTATTGCCCGCTGTGTCCTAATTGCTGGGGCAACCAATACCAATCTTCTGTTTTCCTGATCCTTAAAATCCTGAAAAGCAAGAGAGCCGGCAAGTCCGCCTAGGGAATGTCCCATCAATCCGTAAAACGGACCATAAGCGGCTTCAATTGCCAAGATGGCGTCTTTATAGATCAAAGCGTTGATGAATTTGCCCTCACTTAAACCATGGGCAGGTGCATCAAAACATATTACTTCAAAGCCCTGTTTCTTAAAAAGGCTAACATACTTTTCAAACTTATAACTATAGCTACTAAAACCATGTTGGACCAGAATCTTTCTGCCATTTGGATGTGGGGGTAGAAACCTAAAGCCACTGATGCTGAGATCTTTTAATTTTAGGTTAAGTTTTTCTGCTTTATGAAATATGGGAGGTTCTTTTAGTTTTTTCTTGGGCTTTCTGGGGGTACAGAATAATTCAAAAACTAATTCAGCCGCTTTTCTGGGAGATACTAGCCCTATTGTATGAATCTTCGTTCTATAATAAGTGATGGCTAGTCGCTGGGATAATTTCATCTTCATATCTGCCTCAAATATAGGAAGGATCGTAAGACCCCCGCTGAATTATGATAAGCTGTAAGATTTTTCGCTTTTCGTAGTCAATCTATACATCTGAACCGATACTTTTGCATCCAAATCCAAAATATGTATCATATTACCATAGACTTCGAACAAAAGGGATTAGCACCTGTAGCTCTTAATGAGGTGCAAGCGGGAGATAGCTTGCTTGAGATTTTATTGGATAATGGCATTGAATTGCACCATAATTGTGGGGCTGTTTGTGCTTGTAGTACCTGCCACTTATACGTCAACAAAGGGTCTGAACATATTCAGGAATTGTCGGATAAAGAAGAGGACTTTATTGATCGTGCGGTAAACCCAAGAATCAATTCCCGTTTAGGATGTCAGTGCGTTTTAGAGAATGGTTCAGGAGATATACATATCACCATTCCCGATCAGTCGCAGTTTTTAGGAGAATAAATACATTTAATTTCATTGAACAAATTATACTATGAGCCATTTTGAACCCCCAATTTATTGGAACGACCATGAAGATATTGCCATGAAATTATATGAAAGATTTGGCGATGATTTTACTGAATCAAAGATCTATCGTTTAAGGTTTACAGATTTATTGCAATGGATCCTTGAAATTCCCCGTTTCGAAGGAACAAAGGAACAAAGTACAGAAGGACATTTAGAAATGATTCAAAGTGCCTGGGTATACGAATGGCGCGACAATCAGAAATAAGTTTGCGTAGCTTTTCTATGAAACCTGATGGACTTGTGTTAATTTCATAGCCTGTTATGAATATATTAAAAGGGTTTAAATCAATTTCTTGTTTTGTATTTGATATGGATGGTGTACTAACAGATGGTACACTATTGGTATTGCCTGATGGTGTGATGGCCAGAAAGATGAATATAAAAGATGGATTTGCTCTTCAATTGGCCGTTAAAAAAGGCTACCATGTATTGGTGATTTCTGGTGGCAACAGCCCTGAGGTAAAGGAACGGTTAATTAAATTGGGTGTTAGTCAGGTCTGGATGCAGGTTTCAGATAAAGTAACTGTATTAAAAGAATGGCTAACAGAAAATCAGGTTTCGAAATCTGAAGTTTTGTACATGGGAGATGATGTGCCAGATTTGAATGTCATGCGATTGGCTGGAATTCAGGCCTGTCCATCAGATGCTGCAATTGATATCAAGAATTCTGTAGATTATATTTCAGCTTTTAAAGGAGGAGAGGGCTGTGCGAGAGATGTCATTGAAAAAGTGATGAAGCTGCGCGGTGATTGGGAAACAGATACAGGAATAAGGGCTCAATAGGTTTAATTTGTAATCAATTCTAATACTTGAAATTACTCAGCGGTTTTTTACGTTTGGTACGGTGGCCTAACCTCGTATTTATTGCACTTACCCAATTACTTTTTGAGTATTGCATTTATGAACGTGTATTTAGTAATGAGACACATAATCAGCTATCCTTTTTTTTACTGATGCTTGCATCCATTTTAATTGCTGCTGGAGGTTACATTATTAATGATTATTTCGATCTTGATATTGATCAGATCAATAAGCCTAATAAAGTAGTTGTAAATGCAGTGATCAGTAGGAGGTGGGTAATCTTTTGGCATATGTTACTGAGTATGCTTGGTATGTATTTTACCATGTTTGCTTTACACTTTAGTGAGTATTGGCATTTGATACTGGCCAATATGTTTAGTGTGATTTTACTTTGGGTTTATAGTACATCATTCAAAAAACAATTGTTGATCGGAAATTTATTGATCTCAATTTTAACCGCCTGGGTAATTGGTATTTTATATTTTTCTAAATATCCATTGAGCAGTTTTCCTAACTCAAACTATTCGTTCAATCAAAATGTTCGCTTTTTTAGATTAGCCTTTTTATATGCTGGATTTGCCTTTGTTATTTCATTAATCCGAGAAGTGATAAAAGATTTGGAAGATATGGAAGGCGATCGAAAATATGGTTGTAAAACCATGCCTATTGTTTGGGGTGTAAATGTAAGCAAGGTCTTTATTTCTGTATGGTTAATTGTATTGATCGCTACATTAGTGATTTTACAATTGTACGTTATCCAACTAGGATGGTGGTTAAGTATTTTATATTGCTTGATTTTAATAGTAGCCCCATTGATCTATGTGTTTAAAAAATTATTTAGTGCTTCGAGCTCTGCAGATTTCCATCATCTCAGTGTTGTAATTAAGCTCGTTATGTTTGCAGGCATCCTGTCGATGGTTTTCTTTAGGTTCTATCAATAATCATTTTATGACAAAAGATTTTATACTTGCTTCCCAATCGCCGAGAAGAAAACAGTTATTAGAATGGGCAGAAATGTCATTTGAAATAATTGTAAAATCAACGGATGAGAGCTATCCAGATAACCTCGAAATTGAAGAGATCCCGATTCATATTGCTCGTCAAAAAGCAATTGCAGTCAAAGAAAAAATCCAAACAGCCTATCATCAAGTATATGCTAAGAAACCCATTTTAGCTGCGGATACCGTTGTTGTGCTCGATGGAAAAATAATTGGAAAACCAACCGATAGAAATAATGCAATTGAAATACTTACCAGTCTTTCTGGTAAGACGCATCAAGTAATAACAGGGGTGGTGATTCTGTATGAGGATGCTGAAATATCATTTTCTGATATCACAGAAGTGGTATTTCATGAATTGACATTGGAACAGATTGAATATTATATCGACCATTATGAGCCCTATGATAAAGCTGGTTCATACGCCATACAAGAATGGATTGGCGTGATTGGAATAAAGTCTGTAACAGGCGATTTCTATAATGTGATGGGGCTGCCTATCAGTAGGGTAATTCAAGCTTTTCAAAAAATTTTAGTGTAAACATTTCATCGAAATGGTACTTCATAAAAAAGTCTACTAACTTTTCGTTAGAAGCTATTTTATGAATGAAAAACTCATGCAATTTATTTGGCAGAGTCGCTTTATTGGGAACGGACCCTATCATACAAGCGATGGGAAGCTACTGGAAGTATATGCACCCGGTTTGCATAATTTTAATCAAGGCCCAGATTTTATCAATGCAAGAATTAAAGTTGATGATACTGAATGGGCGGGCAATATAGAACTGCATATCAATGCATCCGACTGGTATAAACATAAGCATGAACAAGATCCCAATTTTAGAAATATTATTCTCCATATTGTTTGGGTAAATGACCAAGTTATATTCGATCATTTAGGAAAATCAATTCCTTGTTTTTGGATTCAACCATATGTGTCAAGTATTCTGCTAGATCGATATTCGAATTTGATGCTGGGCAACGCATTTATAAAACCATGCCATCATTATTTGCCAGCAATGAATCATTTGCAATGGTTGTCTTGGAAAGAGCGATTAGTGATCGAGCGACTTGAAAAGCGTACCCATAAAATTCTGCAATATTATCAACTCGCAAAGCATGATTGGGAAACTGTTTCGTGGTGGTTATTGGCTGCGAATATGGGTCTTAAAGTGAATGAATCACTTTTTGAGTCTGTTGCACAATCAATACC
Organism: Bacteroidota bacterium; assembly: GCA_026391125.1. Classification (GTDB taxonomy): domain Bacteria; phylum Bacteroidota; class Bacteroidia; order Chitinophagales; family Chitinophagaceae; genus Sediminibacterium. Next base: position 3,466 of record JAPLEO010000076.1, on the reverse strand, counting down.
AGTAAGGATTTTAGCCAAACATAAAAATCAAATCCATCAATTAGAAGCCATGTTTTTAGGTCAAGCCAATTTATTGATTGGAGCTTTTGAAGAGCAGTATCCTACCATGTTGCAACGAGAATATAAGCATCTTCAGAAAAAATATCAATTCAGGAAACTTACAATACAACCGGCTTATTTAAGAATGCGTCCTGCTTCTTTTCCTACCATTCGATTGGCACAGTTAGCATCAATCATTCAAAACATTGACCACTTATTTGACCTTTTTAAGAACTCAAATCATTTGTCATCGGTTAAAGAAAAGCTAATTGTTTGCCCGAACGATTATTGGTTATACCATTATCAGCTCGATCATCTCTGTTCCTATCATGAGAAAAATATGGGTCAATCAATGGTCAATTCTATTTTGATCAATACCGTAATCCCCTTGTTGTATGGATATGGAAGCATTATGAAAGAATCGAGTTATCAGGAAAAATCTATGAATTGGTTGATGCAAATAAAAGCAGAACAAAATAGGTTCACGAAAGAATGGGTCAGTTATCAAATAGCAAATCAGTCGGCATTTGATTCACAAGCTTTGATCGAATTAAGTAAGGGCTACTGTAAAGAAAAACGATGTTTAGAATGTGCTGTAGGAGTAGCGATATTGGGGTGTAAATGAGAAAAAAAGATGGCACCTCCTATTTAGAAAAGGAGGTGCAATTAATTCATTACCAATAAAATGCCATATCTAATTCAATATCTGGATGCAAGCTTCTTTCAACCGGACAGGTTCTAGCCGTTCTTTCGAGGATCTCTTTTGATTTATCATCTAGATTTAAATGAGCTGGTAAATAAACATGTGCGATTAATTTGCCAATTCGTCTAGGGTCAGATACCATGATCTTTGTAACATCCACCCTTGTGCCATCTAGAACTATGTTCATCGTATTAGCTTTAATGCCCATAGTTGTGATCATGCAAGTCCCTAAGGCTGTAGCCATCAAATCAGTAGGTGAGAATCTTTCGCCTTTGCCCTGATTATCTGTGGGCGCATCTGTTTCAATTTCTGTATTACTTTGTAAATGGATGGCGCTTGTTCTTAGCCCACCTTTATAAATAATTTGTGAAGTCATTGCATCAATTTTGCCCTAAATTTACTGCATCAAAACATACGAAGTGAAGCAAGCCTTTTTAATTTTATCAATTTTATGTTCGGTTGTGGTATCGGCACAACAAACTCAACCTAGTTCTGCAGCTCAGGAGAAGGCCCAGAAAAAGGCTGAAAAGCGCGAGCGAATTAATCAATTGATTAAGCAGGAAGAGGAAGGTGCATTGATATTTCAAAAACAATCATTATTTGGCTTTAAGTTCAATACCGATGGTTGGGGAGGGTTCTTCGAAAAAGGAAAATATAAAACCATTACTAAGACCAATTTGTGGTGGTTTGAATTGGGGGAGCGATATGATAAAAAAGAAGAAAAAGTACCAACACTCAGTACTTCTCAAGGCTTTGTTGTTTTTTCTAGTTATAAATATGGAAAACAAAACAACTTTTATTATGCCAAACTTGGGTTTGGACAGCAAAGACTGATAGGAGGAAAAGGAAATAAAAATGGGGTAGCCGTTTCTGCGATTTATGGTGGTGGATTTTCAGCTGGATTATTAAAACCTTATTATATCGAGATCGAAAAACCATTCGGAAGTGGCAATAAAAAGGATATTAAATATCAAAACAACGATAGTCTATTCTTAGATCCAACAATCATTGTAGGCCACGGAACTTTAGGAAAGGGCTTTGGAGAAATACAGTTTGTACCTGGAGCCTATGCAAGAACTGCTATTCGTTTTGATTATGGCCGTTATAATGAGCTCATTAGTGCCTTGGAAGTTGGTTTAAATGCCGAGTACTATTCAAAGGCTATGCCGATCATGGTAAATGGAGAAGTGAAAAGTTTCTTCTTAAATGCCTACGTTTCTATCCAATTTGGTAAACGAAAATGATTTTTTTTTGTTCTCTTTGCAGCTGATTGCTAATAAGTGTTGATTTTCAGCAATATTAGCGGTGAATTTTATTTTTAAATGAACAAGGACTAGAGGAATGCAAGAATTACCAGTAATACCATCTTTTGATAAAGCAACTTCGAAAATTCAAAAACCTAATTGGTTGAGGGTTAAATTGCCCATTGGAGAGAGCTATAAACACGTTCGAGGATTAGTAGACGATCATAAATTACACACTATTTGTGAGAGCGGTAATTGTCCGAATATGGGCGAATGCTGGGGAGAGGGTACCGCAACATTTATGATCTTGGGAAACGTTTGTACAAGATCATGTGGTTTTTGTGCAGTAGCTACCGGGCGCCCCAACGCTGTGGATTGGGATGAACCTCAAAGAGTAGCAGAAGCCATTCATTTAATGAAAGTGAAACATGCAGTACTGACCAGTGTTGATCGCGATGAATTGAAAGATGGCGGTTCCATAATTTGGTATAATACTATTAAGGCTGTTAAGTCTTTAAATCCTACCACTACATTGGAAACTTTGATCCCTGATTTTAGAGGTATCAATGATCAGATCCAAAGAGTCATTGATGCAGCTCCAAATGTGGTGAGTCATAATATGGAAACGGTTGAAAGAATTACACGTCAGGTTCGGATTCAAGCAAAATACCGTCGCAGTTTGGAAGTATTAAAAACTTTAAAACAAGGTGGGATGCGTACAAAAACAGGGATCATGCTCGGCTTAGGTGAGACGAAGGAAGAAGTAATTCAAAGCATGAAAGATTTAGTAAATGTGGGTACCGATGTACTAACACTTGGACAATATTTACAACCTACCAAAAAGCACCTACCTGTTCAAAGATTTGTGCATCCTGATGAGTTTGCTGAATTGCGTGAACTTGGGTATCAAATTGGCTTTGATTATGTAGAGAGTGGTCCGTTAGTAAGATCATCATACCACAGCGAAAAACACGTACATAAAGGAATTGGAAGGGCTGCATGGGATGCTGAGCAGCTTGCTAAATAGTTTCAATATTGTTTATGAAATGGATCGTAATCGTCATCTGCTGTTTACCCTTTAATTTGTTGGCCCAGTTAAAATGGCAAAATGTAGATAGCTTATATCAACCATTGCCAAGGTCGGTTCATGTATATTATTCGAATGATACGATTAACGGCAGACCTAATCATGCCTTTTATGTTATTGCAGATCTAAAAGATCGTGAGATACAAGTTTCTAGTGCGTCTACGAATGGTAAAAGAAGTACTCCTTTAAAATTTTATGAATCAGAATCAAAGCCTTTGTTGGTGATGAACTGTACTTTTTTCGAATTCGTACACAATACGAATGTTAGTCTAGTCATGAATAATGGCAAACAATTAGCATACTCCAACAATAGCATCACAAGAAAAGGGAAAGATACTTTTACCTATTCCCATCCTGTAACAGGGGCAATCGGGATTGATAAAAAAAGGAACG
>JAPLEO010000031.1 GCA_026391125.1 Bacteroidota bacterium | reverse complement strand
TTTATGGAAATTAATAGCTGGTTTGAATTGTGTTCTTTTCAGATTAATATCTCCAGCTGCATCTACGCTCATTAAGGAGGCAATTGTTAAGTAATCATTCTTTTCGTTAACGGGTATTTTATATTCAACGCTAAAGGCAGAAGTACGAAAGGGTACAGTTATACTTGACCATTGATCACGATACGCAGCGGATACTCTGAGGTCGCCGGTAAAAACACCGGCTAATGCTGGATTACGAATGATGGGTTGTTCATAAAATTGTGAAAATGTAAAATCCTGCGCTTGACAGATCTGATAAAATGAACTAACCAAACAAATGACACTAATTGCAATCTTTTTCATTTATTAATTATTTTAATAAAGCAATATTTCCTTTGAATATAGCTGGGATACCTTTTTCACAAAGTGCTTCACAGATGTATACGAATATATCTTGCGATGCAGGTATTCCCCTCACTTTTCCATCCCAACCATTTGACGGATCACCTGGTTGGAAATTTGTTCTCGCAAAAACCAATTCACCCCAACGACTATATATTTTAAAACTCTTGATTAGTTTAATTCCAGATCCTTGAACATAAAGGATATCATTAATTCCATCACCATCTGGCGTAAATGCATTCGGAATAAATATTTCTGAATTCGGACAGAATGTTTGTATTGAAATAGTATCAGTACTTACACATCCAAATATGTTTGTTGCAGTTAATTTTATTTTCCCATCATAAATGACTTTAGCGATTGTATTTTGACAAGTTGAGCAGGAGAAATCTGCATTTCCGCTCCATTGCCATTTACGGATATTTTGTAATTCATTGCTTGTTACCATTAATTTTACTGGAACACCTGATTGAACAGTTGTATCTGCACCGATATTAAATGCCGTTGGTGTTCCAACAACCAACCTTATTTTCGCTGTATCCGTAAAACATGCATAATTTTCTTTCCCGATAACTGTATAAGTAGTAGTGGTAAGTGGTGTTGCAATTGGATTTGCGATGTTATAATTATTTAAACCAGCATCAGGTAACCAGGTATAGGTATCTGCTCCCGTTACTTTTAATTTAATAGATGTGCCTTGGCATAGTGTATCAAGTAAAGAGGTTACAACTTTTATAGGTTGAATCACTTTGATATCAGTATTTACAATATGGCTGCAGCCATATTGGTTATAACCTATTACACTAATACTATTATTAAAAGAAGGTAAAAAACTGTAGCTGTCACATCCATTACAAACGATATTATTTTGCTGATCTTTCCATATATAACTTGTTGCACCAGTGGCCACTAATCTGATAGTATCACCTTTACATACAATTTGATTTGCCGGAATCGAAACAGTTGGCAATGGATGAATCGCAATGTCTTTTAATGTAGAATCATAACATTTATTAACTGTTGATACTAATAATTTGATGGTATACTTTCCTTCACTATAATATTGAATAGTAACTAAAGAATCCTTGGTATTAATGCCATTTCCCAAATTCCATAAAATTGCATTGATGCTATCCCTAGAAGTAAGGGTTGGACTAAGTTGTAACAACTGATTTCTACATGCCTCATTGATAGCATTGATATCTGCTTTTGGAATGAAAAATACTTTTACCTGATAATTAGCTCCAGTTGTGCTGTTACAGCCGGTTGTGCTTTGGATGGTGAGACTTATTTTATTCTGGCCTGGTTGTGTATATGTTTTGCTAATACTCTTGATATTTGTAGTAGTGTCGCCAGTGCCACTTGACCATTTCCAATTCGCAATTCCAAATAAGGAAGTTGAAGCATCTTCAAATTGATAAGTAGTACTTCCGCAATCATTTATTGCTTTT
>JAPLEO010000066.1 GCA_026391125.1 Bacteroidota bacterium | reverse complement strand
TCTGCCTTTAGCGTTGAATATAAAATACCCGTTAACGAAAAGAATGATTACTTAACAATTGCCTCCTTAATGAGCGTAGATGCAGCTGGAGATATTAATCTGAAAAGAACACAATTCAAACCAGCTATTAATTTCCATAAATCTTTGAGTGGGAATAAAGACACATATCTGTCAGGCGCATTTATGTTTGGAATTGTTTCCAGTCATTTTGATGCTTCTAAACTTATTCTTGGTGATCAATATAGAAATGGCGCATATAGTGTATCCAACACAAGTGCACAACCAATTACCAATACGGGATATAGTTATTGGGATATGTCTGCTGGGTTATGTTTTAGCACAAGTTTCAACGATCGCACAAATTTTTATATTGCAACAGGCATGACACATGTAACAAACCCCGTAATAAAATCAACCACTGGTTCAGTTCCTGATGCAGTACCTTCTAAAATTTCAATCAATACAGGGATACATGCACAATCAGGTGATAATGGCCATGTGATGGCTTTTGCAGATTATTTTGTACAGGGGGGAAATCATCAATTGTTAGCTGGATGTATGTTTGGTTTTAATATTGCAGAATATAACAATTCCGAACCCGATATATTTTATCTTGGCAGTTTCGTACGTTGGGGAGATGCCATTATACCAGCAGTAAAAATTGGGCTTTCTCATTTTAATCTAGGTGTTAGTTATGATATCAATATCTCAAAACTAAATGTAGCATCTAATTGGCGGGGCGGTTTAGAAGTAACACTTTCTTATACAGATTTCTTGAAAATTAGAAATTCCTCGATCGACAAAGTAAGGTGTACCCGATTCTAAGTATTTAATTTTGCTTTCGCTTTTCTTTATTGAGCTTGATGAAGTAAATGACCACATTGTGATTCAAATCGCTGGAAACACTTACTTCAGTTCGTTTATTTTCTGCGTCTGTGATAACCATTAAAGCAGAATTCGGCGGGGTAATTCCAAGGTTCTCAGCAAAAAAGATCATTTCATTTTTGCTTTGTTCGCCATTCAATTTTACATAAAAACTGATGGGCTTATCAACTTGAAGCAGTTCTTTATACACAGCGATATGTTTATCAAAAATCACAGAAACTGTATCATAATCAAATACGCCATTATCATACAGATCGATTCGAACAGAATCAGAGGTTGAATAAACCTCCACTGGCTTTCTTGGAACCCTTTTTGTCATTTCATCAATCAAGTTGGATTCCTTAAGCCTTGGTGTCATATCTAACATCTCATTCATTGGAAGCTTGTTCGGAATGGGTACCAAATACTTTTTCTGACTATAATTAAAAGTAACTCCTGGAAGTTTTTCTATTGAATTCTCTTTTTTCTCCCTAACCTGGCTCTTAGTTTCTTTTGGACGGATGTATGCCGATTGAGATTTGTTTTCGATGTTTTGTTTCACTGATGGAGTCTGAGGCTCATTACTTAAATTCATCTTTTTGGTGATCGCATAAAACTCAGGTGAGTGGTAATTTGAATCGATACTAATTTTCGTAATATCCAATTCTCTACCAGAAGGTATCCATTTAGGTTTCTGAGACTTAGTAATAATTAAATCAGAACGCCTATTGGCTAGTTGATTCGTCTTTTGATAAGTGTTGTCTTCTTTACACTGTAAAATAAAATGTTCTTTTCCGAAAAAGTCGATATTAATTCTTGAAGTAGAAATGCCTTTCCCAATCAAATACCAACGAACAGATTCTGATCTTTTTCTTGAAAGCCTAATATTTGCCTCCTGCGATCCCTTACAATCTGTAAATGACGCAATCAAAATATTCAGGTCAGGATTGTTATTTAATGCAGTTACCATTTCGTCTAATTGAGAAAAGTCTTCAGTTCGAACTTTAGAACTTGCAAAATTATAATACACATTTCTTCTGATAAAAGTGATGGCATTGATCGAGTCTGTCAAATGCTTTTCATTGCTTTCCTCAGCTTCCATATTTTTTACAACCGGCTCAACAGTTTGCACTTTGTTTGATATAGCTGTAGTTTCTTCAGATTGTTTCTTTATCAGTGCACTATCAATTGTTCTAATTTTTACAGTCTTGAAAATCTCTAAGCAGCAAGATGATAATCTATCTGAACTTAAATAACCTGTATCAGAGTTATTATACACCTTAAAATACTGGTCATCCTTTACTGAATTAAATGGAGCACTCAGATGTTTGATTGAATCGCTCCATTTATTTTCGGCTAAGGAACCCTTGGTTTCATAAATATCCATCCCCCCCATTCCTAATTTTCCATCAGAACTAAAATACAAAGTAGAATCAGAGATATTATAGAAAGGAGTTACTTCATTACCTGAAGTATTAATATTGGCTCCCAAATTCATGGCATTCCCAACTGGCTTAACACCATCCATAGCGACTGACCAAATATCAAATTTCCCAGCCCCTCCAGGTTGATTGGATACGAATAAAAGATACTTCCCATCACTGGTTATGAAGGGCTGTTTTGATTGATACCCTTTCATATTTACAGGAGCAGCTAATATGTTCGGAGAAGACCACTTTGTACTTCCAATTGCTTTTATCATATAATAAATAGCAAAAGACTGAACTCCAATTTTAGGATCATCCTTCCAAGCTGTAAAAAAAACAGTTGATCCATCACTTGTAAATGAAGAGGCTGCCATATTCAAATTGCTAGGAACTTGTTCAAATACTTTCGAAACATTTGTATTGACACCATTACTGGCGTATAAACGCAAAGGATATGTTTTGACTTGTTTTTTATCAATCTCATGCCTTGAGCTTGTGAACCAAGACAAGGAATCGTTTATTTTATCCAATGCAAAATTGGAACCATCTTCTGATACTGTAGTTTGTAACTTCGAAATTGTGGCAACTGGCTTCTCATTTTTATTTGCAATGAGTAAATTACAAGATGCAATTCCTTGTTGTGCTTTTTCAGAATAGCCATCGTTATTTCGATGTTTTTTTATGTAAGAATTGAATGACTGTAAAGCTTTTTTGGGATCATCATTTGCAAGCAAACAGTAGCCATACCATAGTTCTGCAGTGGGATACTGTACATCTCTTGAGTTGATATACAGTTGATATTGTGTAGCAGCTTCTTTGTAATGGTTATATAATCTATAAGATTCAGCTAGTTTAAAGATTACACGATTCTTATTAGCCTCATTGATTGTATGAATAGTTGATTTAGAATATGAAAGCGCGGGATAAACAACAGGCATTGTAGGATCGCCAATTGGTGTTTCATATAAAATAGCTGAATAAATTATGGCTGCATTATAATAGTTTTTGTTCTTAAAACTATTATCTGCTTTTCTCTCTAAACTTTTTGCGCTCTGAGAATATACAAAAGAACTGCCCATCAATGAAATGAACATTGTTACAAATAAAATGCTAGTATATTTTCTATTTAAAGTTTTGGACATACAAATTTAGTATCAGGTGATTTTTTCGGCTTTATAAAAGTGATAGACAGTTCGTAGCCCCCATTATTTACAGAACTAGTTTTTACTTGAGAGGTATTGATATCATAACTAAATCCAAAAGTTAGTCCATCAATGTTTAACCCAATATTTGGAGCAATAGCATCATTGACCCGATAACTACCTCCAAAAATTAAATCCTTGGTTGGATCGATTTTCAAATCAAAAGAAAGGCCTGCTATTATTTCATGATTACTACCCTGACTTAAAAAGATGGCATTGGGTAATAGATCAATTCGGTCGTTCATTTTAATTCTAAATCCACCATGAAATGAATATCGAATCGGCACTTTGTTTTGATTGGCAGTAGAAATAAATTTGTTATCTGGCTCTGTAGGATGATATACACTAAAACCGAAAAAAGGATTTAAAGCATGATTGGGATCACCATCAAAATAGATAAGACCAAAACTGCCATCCAAGGAAGTTGCCGCTGGATAAGAAAAAGCTTCGTTTGAGGGAATCGTAGGATCAAAACCAATCAATGGATTAAATTGATTGCCAAATTGAAAATTATTAGGATCTACTCTCCTATTTAAAAAACCAAATTGAAATCCACTTGCTAATATTTGATATTGTGTTAGATGTATTTGATATGAAAGTGATAAATAGCCAGTAGTATAATGATAGCCCCCATCTTCTGTCTTTTGATTGAATAAAGTAACTCCCAATCCGAAATTACTAGGAAGCGAAATATCAGCAGATACCCCCTGTGACAATAACGCAGCGCTTAAATTTGGCCATTGTTTACGATAATTTCCGGAAACCCGATAGCTCCCATTCATGGCTCCAGTAAAAGCAGGATTTAACCATTGTGGATACGCGTAATATTGTGTAAAATGCGCATCAACTTGTGCTGCTATCCTTGCATGCAAGAAGCAGAGTTGTACAAAAATGAATAATAAATATTTACGCATCAGAATTCGTTATTATGATTTCTAAATTATCATCTGATCAAAGTGAAAACCCCTGTTTTTGTAATTGCTGTCCCATCCTGCATGATTGCTTCTAATGTAAAATGATAAACACTTGCTGGTGATTTATTACCTTTTGCATTCCCATCCCATCCAACTGCTACATCTGTAGAAGTAAATATCATTTCACCCCATTGATTATAAATTTTAAGTCTCATAGATGTAATGGCAGTGCCATAAATTTTAAACACATCGTTAACGCCATCGCCATTTGGTGTAAATGCATTTGGAATATAAATGCCATTACCAAAAGGGTTGATTGTTGTAGCAACTATCTGACTAGTGTCGCTAGTTTGACAAGTAGCTTGACCGAGTGCCTTAATGATCATTTTTTGAGACTGTCCAGCAGGAATTCCATTTACTAATTCTTTCATAGCAAGTGATCCACTTGAAGGATTTTGAAAATCGAGACCATTATTAAGACTTATCAAATATCCAGTTACAGTAGGATCCGTATTCCAGCTAAACACAACAGCTGTTGCTCCTAATGAATCAATGACAAGTTTAGGTTTTGCAATTTTTTGCCTTACTGCAATTTGTGTGGTAGCACTTTTTATCGGACAAGCAGCAGGGATACTTGTTGCACTAATGATTAAACTAACATCTTTTGCTACATTACTGATTCCATAGAAAGAGCCTGAATTGATCTTGATGGAACTGCCTGGTTTGTACCAAGAATATAGTACGCCAACTTGAGGAGCAACAACATTGAGTGTATCAGATTCTCCTACACATACAGAATCTCTTTGAGCACGTACAATAAAATCTAAAACAGGTGCTGCCAGTTGAACTTGACTACTATCTGTTGATGAACAGGCCCCCTTTGTTAGGTTTAATGTATAGGTTCCATTTTTCTTCGCAATGATACTTTGCGTTGTATCACCAGTATTCCAAGAATAAGAATTGAATCCAATGCCTGCATCTATCTTAACAGAATCACCACATACCGTTACATTTTGTGGCAAAGCTGTTTGCATACTAATTACTGAAATAAGGATACTATCGGTGCATACAAAGCCACCACTTGTTCTCGAAATATTATACTTAGTAGTTTGAGAGGGCTTAACAGTAATAGCGCTTGTAGTATCACCAGTTGACCATAAATAAGACTTTTGAGCAATGGGTACCGTAGTTGAATCAGGATAATAAGCCCAAATACCATCATATCTTGCCCATATCATTCTTTTCCCAATTGGATCATAATAAGCTAAGCCATTTAACCCATTACCTATTGCGGCAGGCGGTTGTTCTGCTTGTCCAATAAATTCAACAAATCCAGGGTCAATACCTGTTCTAAAACGAAATGTTTTATTGGTATTTAGTAAGTTTTGGTTTTGTAAATAATTTCCTGTTGGTTGAAATCCGCCAAACAAATAAAAACGCGCTTTATCATAATCATATGCTACTGCACCTTGATACTGGACACTTGCATTGTTGACTGGTAAAATATTTTTGAAACTGTATGTATTCAAATCAAGCTCCCATAAATCTTTTAACCAACAGTATAAACCAGATGCACTAGCCCAAGGACTACCAAGCGTACACGAACCATCTAACTCATTACCTGAATAACTACCTTGACCTGCAAATAAATAGAGTTTTGAACCATTTGCGTTTGCGGCAACAAGATCTCCGCCTTTTGCTGGAATTGAATCAATGGTTGGGTTCGCTTTTTTTTGTATCCAACCGGTGGTACTACTTTCATAGATCCAACTCTTCATTTGATTATAACCATAGCCCCCATAAAATCCTGGATGCTGTGTGATAGGATTCCAATAAGAAGAGGCCCCATACGATTCACGATCAATGGCACCAGTTCCGATTAACGACCAACTACCTCCTGATGCTGGTAATGCATAAATACTATCGCGCCCCCCTCTCCAATAGATTAATCGATTATTAGAAGGGTCGTATGTAAACTCAGTAAAATCACCTGGCCAATTTGTTGCATTGATAGAAGTAACAGTATTATTCTTTAAATCAAAACGAATGATCTTTTGGTGAATGATGCTAAACAAATATTGATTTGTCTTATCGTATCCAAATGATTTAATATTAAATAATACAGAATCTATAGAACTTTTAGTAATTAATTGCTTCCAAACACCGGGCAAAATGGAATCGGGTGCAGGTGCTGGAATCAGACTTAAAGAAACAGAACTGCTCTTACAGATTAAAGTATCTTTTTGATATAAGAATGGCTTGCAAATATTAGACTGACCCATCCCTTTTTGAAAAGGGAAAGCTAATAACAGAACAAAAAAGAAAACAATATTTGGTACAATTCTTATCACTAATGCCTTTTAAGTGAAAACAAAAAGCAACGATAACATCCGAAATCGGAAATCATCTGTGATAAACTGTATTGGTTCAACCGAATTTAAAGCTGTAGAAAAGCTCTAGAAAGTTACAATGGGGAGTAATAACCTAATAAAATCCAAAAAAAAAGGACTTTCTGATGTAATCTAGTAAATGAAGTTACGTAATCTAAATATAAAATCAAACAGATATCAAAATCAACTAGAATTTTCTTATAACGAATTGAAAGGTGAAATATTATTTAGCATTTAAAAAAAGTGCTACGCATTTGCTAATGCTCTGTCAAGATGCACATACCCTCCATCCACATGAATTATCTGTCCAGTAGTATGACTAGATACTGAAGACAAAAGAAATGCAACCATATTGGCAATTTCTTTAGCCGTGGTCATTCTCTGCTCTAATGGGATTTTTGAAGTAATATCCTTCAGTTTCAGTTCGGGATTTTCTAATGTTTTAATCCACTTTTCATATTGAGGCGTCATACATTCAGCTACAACTACTGCATTCACTCGAATTTGATATTTAAGCAATTCAACCGCCCATTCTCTAGTTAATGCATTTCTACCTCCATTTGCTGCAGCATAGGCAGATGTATTCCCCTGACCAGTTTCAGCTGTCTTAGAGCTAATATTCACTATCGATCCTTTACTAGCAATCAAAAATGGCAATGCATGATGAGCCAGCAAATAATAGTGTACCAAATTTCGATGGATGCTTTGCATAAATCCTTCATAGTTACCATTCTCAAGTCCCACACCGTCATTTACGCCAGCATTATTTACTAGACCATCAATTCGGTGATACTTTTCTATTACAGCATCTATTGCTTGTTGTGAAGCCTGCGGATCAGATAGCTCTGCAGTATACTGCCAAGCTCTACCCCCACTGCTAATAATTTCATTCATTAATCCAATATTATCAGCTTCATTTCTTCCAACGATAATGGGTATAGCAGATTCAGCCGCAAGTAATTTAACAATGCCAGCACCAATTCCTTTCGCACCACCTGTAACGATGATCACTTTATCTGATAGTTCTAAATTCATGGCTTAAATTTTAAATTTTATAAAAACGCTTTGCATTTTCTCCAAAAAATAAATCATTTTCTAACACAGAAAAATCTTTAAAGTACATTTTACAAATATCCAATTGAGCTGAATAATCTGCCGCAACCAAGCAAACAGGCCAATCTGAACCGTAAATTAATCTATCAATTCCAAAAGCTTCAACAACTGTGTTGATATATGGACTAAAATCTTCAGGCACCCAATTTTTCCAGTCAGCTTCAGTTACTAATCCACTGATCTTACAATAAACGTTTTTCTGTTGACCCAATAATTGCATACCAGATTTCCAATCGTCCATCTGATGCTCTTTTATATTGGGCTTAGCAATATGATCGATAATGAAACGCATATCAGGAAATAATTTCACCAAAGACAGAGCCGATTTTAAATGTCTTGGGTAAATCAAAATTTCATAGCAATATCCAAATTTTTGCAAACAAGCAATCCCTTTTAAGAATTTCGTTGATAGCATGAAATCTGGTTCTTCTGCTTGCAGGATATGTCGAAATCCTTTTATAATAGGATACTTTTCCCAAAACGAAAGTTGGGATTCGATATCATCTGCTTTAAGATCAACCCAACCAATTACAGCTTTAATCCAATCATTTTTAGCCGCTAGAGCTACTAAAAATTCTGTTTCCTCAAAAGTTTGATCTGCTTGTACTGCAATACAACCTTCGATGCCATTTTGATGCAAGATTGGAGCCAAAGATTCCGGTAAAAAATGACGTTGAATAACATGCATATCATCGTTGATCCATGCATGCCTTTTAGGATCATAATTCCAAAAATGTTGGTGCGCATCAATTTTCATGACTTCTATTTAGATTGATATGCAACTGCGGTTTGTCGGGAAGTTCCAAGTCCATCAATTCCTAATTCAACAACATCACCAGGCTTAAGATAAAGTGGCGGGTTCATTCCTAATCCAACGCCTGCTGGAGTCCCTGTTGAAATAATATCGCCAGGTAAAAGCGTCATGAACTTACTGATATATGCAATCAGATAGGGCACATTAAATATTAAGTCGTCTGTATTACTATCTTGAACAACTTTCCCATTTAAACTAAGCCAAAGGCGAAGGTCATGCGGATTTGAAATTTCATCTTTTGTAACTAACCAAGGTCCAATTGGCGCAAAGCTATCACAACCCTTTCCTTTATCCCAGGTACCACCTCTTTCAAGCTGAAACTCCCGCTCACTCACATCATTATGCAAGCAATAACCAGCCACATAATTCATCGCATCTTTTTCTTCAACATAACTCGCTTTTTTTTCGATCACCACTGCGAGTTCTACTTCCCAATCAGTTTTTAAAGACTCTTTAGGAATGATAATGGAATCATTCGGACCAACTATTGCAGTGGTAGATTTAAAAAACAAAATTGGTTCTTTAGGAATGGCAGCATTGGTTTCTTTTGCATGTTTTGCATAATTAAGTCCAATACAAATTATCTTAGAAGGCCTTGCCACAGGGCATCCTATACGCATTCCTTGAGGAATTTCCTGCAATTTTCCTTTAAAATCTTCAATGGATGCTGCAAGTACTTTTAATCCATCATTTGCAAAAAACATTTCATCATATTCTTTTACAATATGGCTTACATCATAGTTTTTGCCCTCTATATGAATACCCGTTTTTTCTTCCCCCTCTCGTCCGTATCTAATTAACTTCATAATAGTTTTCTAATTAAGTTGAATGATTGTATCAATATCATTTAATTGTATGCCATCTAGGTAAACAAAGACGCCTTCTGAAACCTGCTTAAATTTCACTTGCTGTTTTGAATTATATAAATTGGCTGAAGTGATTTTTTCATTTAGTTGTGGAATGAAAATGTAATTATTCGAATCATTTTTTTCTAACAAATGCACATAAATTGTTTTATTTTTTTGAGTTAGCACACCCCAATTTTGAGCAGCCACAACATTTCCACGAGTACCTCTTATACTTCCAGCATTTAATTCCATCCACTTACCCACCAAACTTAATGTATCAGTAAATTCTTTTTGGATCACACCATTTGGCTTTGGTCCAACATTTAATAGAAAATTAGCATTCCGTCCTGCAGCATTTACTAAATAATGAATAATTGATTTTGAAGATTTAAATGTCCGATCGGTGATATTATATCCCCAAGAATCATTCATTGTTTCACAGGTTTCTAATGGTAATTGAGAAATATCCGCACCACCAAATCCAGTTGTATTAAAACCAGGTAAATCCTTTTCAAACATTTGAAAGTCTTCCCCTGCAATTGGTAATAAATGGTGATTATTTCCAATCAAACATTGTGGTTGTAGGCGGTGAATCAAACTATAAATTTCATCATAATGCCAATTTACTTTCGATGCTAAAGTTTTATCCTTGTCATTATCTAATTGATCCCAATGACCATCAAACCAAATACCAGACACTTCTCCATAGTTGGTTAACAATTCCGTAAGCTGTGTCTTCATGAATCGAATGTAGGATTCCCAATCGCTTTTACTAATTCTACCAGACTTCTTACCCGTTTTTCCAGTCTCCCACTGATAGTCGTTGCGATACCAATCCAACAATGAATAATAAAAGCATATTTTAATCCCTTGCTTATGACATTCATCTGCTAATTGTTTCACGATATCTTTTCCATAAGGTGTATTGGTAATTTTCCAATCAGACGCTTTCGTATCGAAATTACTGAAGCCATCATGATGTCTTGTAATCAGCGTGATATATTGCATGCCAGCATTCTTTGCAATGGTTACCCATTCTTTGGCATTGAAATCTGATGGATTAAATACTGATTGTAATATTTTATAATCCTCTGCTCTGATACCTCTATTATTCATGACCCATTCTCCATGTGCTAAAACGCTCGAAGCTCCCCAATGAATGAACATTCCAAATTTCATATCTTGAAATTGCTGGCGGGCAGCTACATTCTCTTTACTTGCTGTATAAGATGTTTGGGCAAACGTTATAAGTCCAACAAGGAATAAACTAAAGAGTAATAGATATTTTTTCATGTTTTAAGTATTAATTATTAAGTTTTATAAATCCACCATCAATTGGATAATCGTTTCCTGTAATGAATCCAGCCTCATCACTACATAAATAGAGTGCAAGAGCAGCAATTTCATCTACCTGACCCATTCGGCCAATTGGTTGACTTTTCGAAAGTTTGTCGAACATCTCAGCCTCTTTACCAGGATAATTTTTTGCGATAAAACCATCTACAAATGGCGTGTGTACACGGGCAGGAGAAATTGAATTGCAGCGAATATTTTCTGAGAGGTAATCTTTTGCAACACTTAAGGTCATGGCATATATTGCTCCTTTACTCATGCTGTAAGCAAAGCGATCTGCTAAACCAACTAATGCAGCAATAGAAGCAATATTCAGAATAACTCCTTTTTTGTTTTTTTTCATTTGAGGAACTGCACAATGAATCGCATTATATGCCCCTCGAACATTGACGTTGAATACTTTTTCAAAATCTTCGGCTGATGTTGTTTCAACATTACCCACATGTGCAATACCAGCATTATTAACTAGGATATCAATTGGTCCAATCTGTTCAAATATCTGCTTCATAGCAGTTTGGTTACTCACATCACATTGATGAGCTTTTGCAGTTCCGCCACTCGAGATAATTTCTGCAACTACTTTATCTGCCGCTTCTAAATTGAATTCAACAATATGTATGGAAGCTCCTTGCTTTGAAAATAGCTGTGCTATTGCTTTTCCTATACCACTTCCCGCACCAGTAATAACGGCAGACTTGCCTAAAAGATTAAACATAAATTTCTATTTCAATGAGAATATTTCATTCATAATCACCCATTTCTCCCCAGGCTTTGCAAATGATAATGGTTTTTGGAACTGCCACATCATTTTTTCCCACTCTTGTACTCTTTGATTATCGGTATCGCTAATTGCTTTTAATTCAAAATCGAAATCTTCATTCACTTCCATGATCATAAACAACCGATTACTTGCTCTATAAATTTGCATATCAACTATTCCTGAGGCCTTAATGCTATCAATGATTTCAGGCCATACCTGTTTATGCCATTCTTCATAACCTTTGATCAGTTCAGGATCATCATATAAATCCAATGTTAAACAGTGTCTTTTAATTTTTTTGCTTTCCATGTTGTTATCATTATTTGATCAGCATAACGCGATGTCCTTTCCATCCAAAATAAAATACAAATCCAAAACATATCAGTGGTACAATATATCCAAGTTGAATATTTCCTGTTATATCGCTAATAATTGCAAGTGCTGGTGGCAATACTGCGCCTCCCACAATTGACATTACTATCAAACTACTTCCCATCTCAGTATCAGCATCAAGCTCTTTAATACCGAGCGAAAAAATTGTTGGGAACATGATCGACATAAAGAATGCTATTCCAATTACAATATACACTGCTGGCATACCCTGCACAAACATGGCAGCCAAAGAAAGGATCACATTTATCGCAGCATAAAGTGCCAATAGTTTTTCAGGCTTAATAAATTTCATAAAAAATGTGCCCGCAAATCTTCCTATCATGAAAGCAACTCCACAACCCATCCCTAAATAATCTGCGGCTTTGATTTTATCAATTCCTGAAGCTTTCATAGCATAAAGAATAAAAAAACTAAGTACGCATACTTGTGCGCCAACATAAAAAAACTGTGCAGCAATTGCCCATCTTAAATGGCTATGTCGTAAAGTATGTTTGATACTCTTACCAGAAACGGTTGCATCTTTCGGTTTGATTTCCGGCAATTTTATAAGTGCAAAAATGATCGTGATCAAAAGAATGATACTACCTAACACAAAATAAGGGGTCTTCACAGATGCCGCTTCTGAAGCAAGGGCTACTTTCTTTGCAGCTTCAGTCATTCCCGCCAAAGCTTCATCGCTATACCCTTTTGTCAGAATCATTCTAGCACCAATAATTGGCGCTATCGTAACTGCCAATCCATTAAAGGACTGAGCAAAATTTAATCGCTGTGTTGATGTTGATGGATCTCCTAATAATGAAGCATAAGGATTTGCTGCAGTTTCTAGAATGGTTAACCCACATGCAATAATAAATAAAGCAGCCAAAAAAAATACATATTGTTGTGTGTTTGCAGCAGGAATAAACAAAAATGAACCGAGCGCAAACAAGCCTAATCCAGTGATGATCCCGGCCTTATAACCATAGGTCTTCATGATATAACCTGCAGGTAAAGCCATCAGAAAATAGGCGATGAATACCGCTGAATCAATTAGTGAGGACTGTAAAGTTGATAAACTGAACGATTTTTTTAAGTGTGGAATCAAAATCGGATCAAGATTATGAACAAAGCCCCACATAAAAAAGAGTGAGGTAATCATAATAAAAGCAAACCTGGTTGATGCAGCTTTATTTGACATAGCGTTCGTTAGTTGGGATATTTATGAAGCCCTATTTTAATCCTTGTAAAGAAATAGGAAATTCCATATAATAAAGTAAAATTTTATTAGGTGGAAATAAATGGAGAATTTTGCCCTTTCCTATTATTAGTAAATCTATCAAATAATGATCCAGGTTGTAAACAGGGCTTTAGATATTATTGAATATGTTTCTGTAGACCCTACTAAGCCCAAGCTCTTAGGTCATATTGCAAAAGACCTCAAATTAAACCCCGCAACATGCGCCAATATTATCAAAACACTAGTAAATAGAGGATACCTTGAAAAATCAGATATTCAAAAGGGGTACCTCCTAGGAAAACAGATTGCCAATATCAGCTCTGATAATTACAGTTTTCAAAATTTGATCGATACTGCCGAAGTTGAAATGAATAAAATCACCAGGCAATTGAATGAGAAATGCTTAATTGCCGTACTAAAAGCCGACAAGCGAATTGTAATACATAAAAATTCCTGCGAGCAAATGGTGCAGGCGAATACCCCAGAAGAAAAAAAGGCCTATGACTCCTCTACTGGTAGGATCCTAGTAGCAATGCTTTCGGATGAAGCGCTTAATAATTATGTCAACAAATACGGACTTCCCCCTGCTGCCATATGGCCTGATGCAGATACGCTTAAAAAATTTATGAACCAGATCAAACTGATCCGCAAAAATGGATATGCTTTAATTGAAGATAGCGTACAAGTGATTGGTGTAGCAGCGCCCATTTATCGGAAGGATCTATTGACAGCAAGCCTAAGTATTTATTTACCTGCATTTAGGTTTACAAATACAACCCGTAAAAAAATGATTGAATTATGTGTGTCAAGCGCAAAAAAAATCAGCCAAAAACTTTCCTGATTTGATCATGCAATCAAACGCTGTGCTTTAAATACTTTTCTAATTTGTGAATGATTGATTCCAACACATGACTATTATGCAATTCGCCTTCCACTAATTTCCAGTCAATCCTTTTCAACTTCAACCCTTTTGATTGCAACAAGGGGCGATTGTTTTGCAAAATGATACTTCTGTTTTTGCCTATCACTCTGATTCGCTCAATTTGATTAGAGCGATATATCATATCTGCTTTTAATTGTATATTTTGTTGATCAAACCTTATTGAGAAACGCCATTCCATATACCTAAATTACTAAATAATTTAGTATTTTAGGTATATGGATTTATCATTTAAAGATTATAGGAACCTTACTTTTGCAATATGAAAATTGTATTCATTTCAGTAGGCAAGTCAAATGAACCTTATGTAGAAGAGGGTATTAAAGACTTTACTGGAAGAATCACCAAATACTTCCCTGTGAATTGGCAAATCATTGCCCCACCAAAAAATGCTGCTAGTTTATCTGAGCTAGCTTTAAAAAAAGCGGAAGGGTTACTTATTCTTCAACAATTAACTCAGGACGACTTTTTAGTGCTTTTAGATGAACGTGGTCAAATTTTCGCTTCACCAGGTATTGCACAACTCATACAGCAAAGAGCCAATGAAAGCTGTAAAAGGCTTGTATTCTTAATTGGAGGCGCGTTTGGAGTTGACGAACCTGTTTTTAAAAGAGCGAATATTACTTGGAGTTTGTCGAAATTAGTGTTCCCACACATGCTCGTTCGCCTAATGCTCTCAGAACAGATCTATCGGGCATGCAGTATCCTTAGAAATGAAAAATACCACCATGTGTAAATGAGTTAACCAATATCTAACATAATATTCATCTTAGGAACTGACTTTCACAATCAGAATATATTAAATTGCTCTCATGATTACAATTACCATTGCGATACTTGCCATTACCTGTGTGATTTCATTTATGGCTTTTTCAAATGAGAAGATCACAGATGATCTCATCTTTTATCCCCCAGCAATAACTAATCGCAATCAATGGTATCGTTTTATTACTTGTGGATTTATTCATGCAGATATCATGCACCTCGCATTTAATATGTATTCCTTTTATTTGTTTGGAAGAATGGTGGAAGAAGCTTTCCAACAGATTTTTGGAGAAAAAGGAAAGATCATCTACCTCTTTCTTTATATCCTTGCTTTAATAGTTTGTTTATTGCCAACTTATCTTCAAAACAAAGATAACTATCACTACAAAAGTCTTGGTGCTTCAGGAGCTGTATCAGCAGTAATATTTGCAGGAATAATGGTTTTCCCAACAATGAAGATTGGGTTATTTCTAATTCCAATTGGGGTACCTGGTTTTATATTCGGACCAATCTTTCTGCTAATCTCAGCTTACTTAGCTAAAAAAGGACATGGCAATATCAATCACTCTGCCCATATCTGGGGGGCAGTTTTCGGAGTTGTTTTTCTAATTATTTGTAGTCAGTTTTTGAGCGACTATCGGCCTGTTCAAATGTTTATCAATCAGGTCAGCGAATACTTTAGATCTTAGAAGGAGAAAATTGAAACTGTACCATTTGCGAAGAATTAGGCTGTAGCTTAAACCGATCATCAATCCTATAACCTACTACCCAAATAATTTTTTTGTTACTCTCTAAAATCCAACAGGCTTCTTTTTCGGTTTTTGACAATTTCAGATCCATCAAGAACCTACTAATTTTTTTCTTTTTCTGCATCCCCAATGGATAGAAATAATCGCCAGATCTGGGTCTTCGTAACAATAAAGGAAACTCGATTTTATTATGATCTAATAAAGCATAATTAAGATTTGTATTGATCGCGGATTCCTGCATTTGCAAAGATTGAATTTGCAAGTGTCCTTTAGAAAAAATCAGCGAATCATCTGCAGCATCAATCACATAAAATTCAGTGTCCTTTACTTCTTTCCTTGCAATGATCAACCATTTTCTATTGCGAATGATCCGATGCGATTGCGAGGACAAATAAGCGCCATTAGCTGCACCCATTAACTTAATGATCTCAGGGATCTGCGCAGCACTAAATCCATATCCTTTAGCTATTTCCCAAAGAATGGTGGTTAAAGTTTTTTGCTGCTGCAATTTTAAAATGGGAAGATGAATTTCAGTACCTTTTTTAACCATCAGTTTACTCAGCTGATCTTCGATAGACAGCTGATAAATAGCAGCCACATCGCGCATCCGCTCAATATTCTCTAAGATATTTTCTTCTGCATTAGGAAAAACAGATTGCACCAAGGGAATCAATTGGTGCCTAAAAAAATTCCTAGTGTATTTATCTGTAGCATTTGAAACATCTTCTACAAATACCAACGCATTTTCAGTGGCATATTGAATGAGTTCTTCCTTTCTGAAAGATAGTAAAGGTCGAATAAGCGAACGTTCATTTTGAAAAGGCAAAATTCCTCGAATTCCTAAAATACCCGTCCCTCTAAAAAAATTCATTAGTACAGTTTCGATATTATCGTCGGCATGATGAGCAGTTACTAATAAAGGTCGTTTGCCGTAGTAGGGCTCCCCTTTCTTTGCTTCTAAGAATTTAATTTGATGTTCACTGATCAATTCTGAAAACCAGGTATAACGCAAATTTCTTGCGGCTTCTTGGATGGCCATTTTTTGATCTGCCGCAAAAGCATCTGTATCAAATTTTTTAATAAAAATTTCAGAAGCCCCATACAGATTTGACACAAACAATTCATCCCTTTCACTATCCTCACCACGAAGCTGGAAATTGCAATGTGCAATGCTAAAATCAAATCCTGCTTTGGCAATTAAATCAGTTAAGACAACACTATCTACCCCACCACTTACTGCCAAAATTAAATGACAATTTCCAGCATTAAATTCTGCAAATTGTTCTTGCCAATGTTTTTGAAATTGAGTAGATAAGTTCATGGCTAATATTTAAGCTTTCTTCGCTTCTTTAGCCCATCCGTCTTTTAAACTAACAGTTCTATTAAAAACCAATTGGTCGTTTGTACTATCTCTGTCAATCACAAAATATCCTTTACGAATAAATTGGAATCCAATGGAAGGATCATCTGTTTTCAAAGCAGGTTCTGCATAGGCGTTTGAGATCACTTGCAATGAATCTGCATTGATATAATCTTTAAAATCGCCTTCTGCATTTGCCACATCTTCTACCTTAAACAATCGATCGTACAATCTAATCTCAGCGTTAATGGAAGTTGCCACACTCACCCAGTGCAATGTTCCTTTTACATTAATACCCGATGTATCAGATCCACTTTTGCTTTCAGGAATATAAGAACAAAGCAATTCCTTCACATTCCCATTATCATCCTTTACAACCTCATCACATTTGATAATATAGGCACTTTTTAAACGCACCATTTGACCAGGAGATAACCTAAAGTATTTCTTAGGAGCTACTTCCATAAAGTCTTCCTTCTCAATGTATAATTCTTTACTAAAAGGAATACTTCTTGTGCCTGTACTTAGATCTTCCGGATTGTTTTCACTTTCCAATAATTCTGTTGTATCAGGGTAATTGGTGATAATAATTTTTAGTGGATCAAAAACCACCATACGTCTATATGCAGTTTTATTTAATTGTTCTCGCACACAAAATTCAAGCAAACTAAAATCAATTAAATTTTCTCTTTTAGCAACCCCAATTTTATCGCAGAATTCACGAATACTTTCTGCAGGATACCCTCTTCTGCGCATAGCAGAAATAGTACTCATTCTCGGATCGTCCCAACCATTCACATGGTTCTCATTTACTAACTGCAATAATTTGCGCTTACTCATCACTGTATAAGTCATATTTAAGCGAGCAAATTCATATTGCTTGGAAGGAAAGATTTCTAATTTCTCGATACACCATTCATATAAAGGACGATGCGGAATAAATTCTAACGTACATATAGAATGAGTGATGTTTTCAATTGAATCACTCTGACCATGTGCGAAATCATACATAGGATAAACACACCATTTGTCGCCAGTTCTATGATGATGCGCGTGCTTAATTCGATAAATGATTGGATCACGCATGTGCATATTCGGACTAGCCATATCAATTTTTGCACGAACAACTTTTTCGCCGTCTTGATATTTACCAGCTCGCATGTCTGCGAATAACTGAAGATTTTCAGCTACCGATCTACTTCTAAATGTATTTTCAATTCCAGGTTGTGTTGGTGTTCCTTTTTCAGTTGCAATGGCTTCACTTGAACTATCATCAACATAGGCCAAACCCTTCTCTATCAACTGTACCGCGAATTGATACAATTGTTCAAAATAGTTAGAAGCATACAATTCTTCGGCCCACTCAAATCCCAGCCATTTTACATCCTCTTTGATACTATCAACATATTCTGTTTCTTCAGTACTTGGGTTGGTATCATCAAATCGAAGGTTGGTTTTACCACCATATTTTTTAGCCAATCCAAAATTCAAACAAATACTTTTAGCATGTCCAATATGGAGATATCCATTGGGCTCAGGTGGAAATCGGGTAAGAATAGATTGGTATTTACCACTATTCAAATCTGCTTCTACAATTTCTTCAATAAAATTCAGGCTCTTTTCTTCACTCATTACATTTCATTTCTAGACTGCGAATGTACGAAATTGAGAGCTTCATTAAAAATGAGCGCCCTCAATAACAAACAAAAGCCGAATCGCTTACTAAATAAGCAATTCGGCTTTCTATTTAAAAAATTAAAAATTCTTATTTGCTAATCACAACTGATTCGAAGAATGCTGTTGCATCTTCTTTTTTTGCTGCTGGATCTGAAGAATAATACAATATTTGGTGCAAAATAGCGCCGCTAAAAAATAAGTATCCAAATGCTTTTTTACCTTGTAATTGAGGAGCTGTAGATTCTTTACCATCAATCTCTAAATAGAGTGCGCTCTTGCCTTTAAACTGAACTACTTCATCCTTAGTAAGATTAGCACCAGCCATTTGGCCCATCATTCCACCTTTGATCTGATCCCATAAGCCATCACCTGCTGCTGCAATCACTTCTTCAGTTAATCCCATTGGACTCAAATCGAAAGCCATACCCATAAACGCAACTGAGCTGTCTTTTTTATAGGAAAATACTTTTGGACCATTTGGCAAATCTGTTGCCTCAGGTTTACCTGGGAATACGACTTTTACTTTCTCTGAAAGTTGTTGTTCAGTGGCTTGGGCAAATGATGCTACTGTAATACAAATAGCAACCAAAAACGATAGGATTTTTTTCATATAGATTATTTACGAGGAAAAATTAATACTTATTCTACTGATTTTATGGAAATATTATAAAATTATTTATTAAATATTTGATAGTCGGTCATATAAGCAATTGAACGCAACATGTCATCGTGTAAAAGACGGTCTACTTCGTTAAAACTAACTACTTCTCTGTACCCTTTCATTAGTGCTTCAACAGAAGAAGAGCTCTTCATAGGTCTTCTAAAATCGAGCGCCTGAGCAGCACTCATTAATTCAATTCCTAATATTTTCTCTACGTTATTAATTACACGCAAGCATTTTGTTGCCCCATTCGCCCCCATACTCACATGGTCTTCCTGATTATTGGAGGATGAAATACTATCCACTGAAGATGGTGTACTCAATTGTTTGTTTTCACTCACTATTCCAGCAGCAGTATATTGAGGAATCATGAAACCAGAATTCAGACCGGGGTTTTTCACCAAGAAAAGTGGCAATCCCCGTTGGCCACTGATTAATTGATAGGTTCTTCGCTCTGAAATATTTCCAAGTTCACTCATTGCAATAGACAAATAATCCAACACCAATGCTAATGGTTGCCCATGAAAATTACCTCCACTTACAATTAGATCATCCTCTGGAAATACATTGGGATTGTCTGTAACAGAATTTGCTTCTCGCATAAATACTGAAAGCACATGATCATAGGCATCTTTGGTGGCTCCATGTACTTGTGGTATGCATCTAAATGAGTAAGGATCTTGCACCTGCTTTTTAGATACACTCGAAATCTCGCTATCTTTTAAATAGTTTCTTAACGCACTTGCAGTTGCAACCTGACCCTTATGTGCACGTATCGCGTGAATATGTGGATCCAATGGCTCTTGAATACAATCAAAAGCATCGAACGACATAGCGCTGATTAAATCAGCCATGGCTATCAAATGCTCCGCCTTTTTTAAACAGTATAGTCCGTATGCAGTCATGAACTGCGTACCATTAATTAATGCTAATCCTTCTTTGCTTTGAAGCTGTATTGGTTTCCAATTAAACTTCTCAAGGATTTCTTTGCTAGGAACTTTCTGTCCTTCAAAATACACATCTCCCAGTCCAAGTAAAGGCAAACTTAAATGGCTCAGAGGTGCCAAATCTCCAGATGCGCCTAATGACCCTTGGGTAAAGATCACTGGAGTGATATCATTATTGAACAAGTCAACCAAACGATTTACGGTATCAATTTGCACACCACTATTGCCATAACTCAACGACTTCACTTTCAACATCAACATCAATTTCACAATGTCTTTGGGTACTTCTTCCCCTAGTCCGCATGCATGTGAGACCAATAAATTGTATTGTAATTGTTCAATCGAACCTGCATCAATTTGTACATTCTGAAGAAATCCAAATCCTGTATTGATTCCATAATAAAGACTGTCAGCGTCTTTCATTTTAGAATCTAAATAGGTTCTACAAGCAGTGATTTTTTCGTGTGCAGCAAAAGTGATAGAAATATGTTGTTTGAAATCAAGTAGGTGTTTAACCTGATCAAAATGTAACCAGTTGTGATCTAAGGGAAGATAGTTATAGCTCATAGTTAATCATTAAGAGAGCTGTTAAGCCCACAAAAAAACATCGTTAGGATGCGAAGGTCGACAAATCGACTTATAGACACAAAAAAAAGAGAGGCCTTGCGAACTCTCTTTGTGATCCGGATTGGATTC
>JAPLEO010000032.1 GCA_026391125.1 Bacteroidota bacterium | reverse complement strand
TACGTTAACCCCAGTGCTTCAGCCTGGGGAAACTAAGTAGGTTTAGTGAAAAGATAAAAGATAAAAGTGAAAAATGGACAGTGTAAGGGCTTCGCCCCTGCTTCACTTTGTTACACTACATTCTTTATTTTGATAAGTTATTAACCTATAGCTACGCCAAGGATTTTTTGTATGCTGACCTTATAAGTCTAATACGATTTGGATGTTGTGTTTTAAGGTATTGATTTGAACTGCTGTTAGCCTTCCGAGTTTTTGTAGTAATCTTTTATTATCGATTGCCCTTATTTGATCTACTAAAATATCGCTTGCTTTATCCAATTGACTTTTTCTGAGATGTACCCGCAACAATTCAATTTCTGGTTGAATATTTGTAGTGATCGGGCAAATAATTGTAGATAAGTGCTGATCATTTAATAGATCTGTTTGGATAATCACAACAGGTCTGGTCTTACCGGGTTCAGTGCCACGGGAAGGATTTAAGTCAGCAAGCCATATATCATACTGTTTAATTTTCATCCATTATTCTTTCGAATTCTTCTAGAATTGTTCTAGAGTCCTTTGAAGTTAATTTAGATTCTTTGGCTAATTTCTTTTTAAGCAATTGTCTTTTATTAAAAAGATTATACATGCCAATTGCTTCGTTGATATACCTATTTCTTGCTAAATTAAGCGCCTCGGTCATTTCTTCGGTTTCTTCAAACACCTTATCATCGAGCTTTAAAGACAGCGATTTCATAAAAATATAATTTATATAAAAGTATATACTTTTCGTATATACTAAAAATTAATTCCATACTTCTACTTCCTCAACTCCTCACCCCTCACTTCTCACTTCTCACTTCTCACTTCTTCCTCCTCACTTCTCACTTCTCACTTCTTCTTCTTCCTCCTCTCTTCACTTTTATCTCTTATCTTTTATCTTAACTAGTGACTCATGTCACCAATTCACTCATCTTAAGTGCCCATCTTTGTCAAAACGAAAAATTATGGGCTTTTTTAGTAACTTATTCGGCGGACCAGATGCAGACTTCAAACAGATGCTTCACGATGGCGCTATTATTGTTGATGTACGTACTCCGGAAGAATTTAAATCTGGACATATTCCACAGTCTCAGAATATTCCTTTACAGATCATTCAGAATAAAGTGTCGGATCTTAAAAAGAAAAACAAACCAGTGATTGCTTGTTGTACCAGTGGTGGTAGGAGCAGTATGGCTACAACTATTCTGAAAAATGCGGGTATAGAAGCTGTGAATGGCGGCGGATGGCATTCTTTGCAAACAAAACTCAGATAATGAAAACCACTTGGCGTTTCAAAATGGATTGGGCTTTGCTCATCAGAGCATTATTTGGTCTGATCTTTATTGTGATGGCATTTCAATTTAACGACTGGTTACCTGGTGCATTTGGCGCAGCGATAATCATCATCGGTATGATTGCAGCATTCACTAAAACAGGATGTGGATATAACGATCGATGCTAATACGTCTTGTGCAAGGTTTATAATCTGTACACTAACTTTTATTTAAGTAAATTGCAATCCGAAATCGCTACAAATGTCTTCTAAGAATTCTATACCGAACTATTTGCTAAGTATACTTGGTAATAAGTGTCCTCGCTGCAGAGAAGGTAAAATCTACAAATACAGTAACCCATACAACTTTAAGAACAATATGGAGATGCACAAGGAGTGCCCTTCATGTGGACAGCCTACAGAAATTGAAGTTGGTTTTTATTATGGTACGGGTTATGTGAGTTATGGATTATCTGTGGCATTTTCTGTTGCCACTTTTGTTGCATGGAAAGTATTAATAGGAATGACATTCTCTATAGACGACGATCGAATTTTATATTGGATGGGAACCAATATTACATTGCTCATTATCATGCAACCGATTTTGATGCGCTTATCAAGAACACTATGGTTAACTTGGTTTGTATCCTATCAAGACAACTGGAAAGAGAACACCATTGAAAAACCAGAAAGGGTTGTGGAGGGGCAGATGAATAATTGGTAGGAATTAAGATAAAAGAGAAGAGATAAAAGTGAAGAGAGGATTCTAAGATGTTAAGATAATAGATTGTCAATAAACTATAAAACCTATCCCGGAGCTCAGGGTAGGGTCAAAAATTATAAAACCTGGGACTGTTTTATAAACTGTGTAAGTGAGGGATAAGTTGGGGTGCACCCCAACTTATCCCTCACTTTTTTTTAACTTTAAAACACAGTTTAGATTATGGACAAAGAACAAATGCTCTCAGACGCTTTTTTAAAGCAATTTA
>JAPLEO010000056.1 GCA_026391125.1 Bacteroidota bacterium | reverse complement strand
TTTGATAAGCATTGAAAAAAGTTGATATGAAAAAAATTGTAGTTGAAACGAGTTGTAAGCGGATGTTGGCTGATGTGTTCACACCAGTAGGCATTTATCTACGATTGCGCGATAGGTTCAGAGATACTGTATTGCTAGAAAGTACCGACCACCATGTGGCGGAAAATAGCTATTCCTTTATTGGGATCAATGCAATTGCTGGTATTGAAGTGAGCTCAACGAGTAGTATGGAGTTTAAATTTCCAAACCAGAAACCCGAAAGAGCGCCACTCAAAAAACCTGCTGATGCACCACATGAGTTATGGAATTTCATGCAGCAGTTTGAAATAAAACCCGCTACACAAAAAGAAGCAGCATTTGCTCAAGGTCTCTATGGCTATAGCAGTTTTGATTCCGTTCAATTTTTTGATACCATACGTTTTAGTGAGGAGAAACAAACCATTCCGAACATACCCCTCATGCGTTATCGTTTATATCAATATGTGATCGCATTTAATCATTTCAAAGATGAATTATACATCTGTGAAAATAAAATTGCAGGAGTTGAAAGCGATTTGGCAATGGTTGAATCTTTGATCAAAAGCAAAGATGTTCCAGTTTATCCCTTTAAAATGAAAGGGGAAGAATTGTCAAACATGACAGATGAAGATTATCGCGCAATGGTTAAGAAGGGCATTCAAAGCTGTATGCGAGGCGATGTTTTTCAAATTGTGTTGAGCCGCCGTTTCGAACAAGGCTTTATCGGCGATGAGTTTAATGTGTATCGAGCATTAAGAAGTGTGAATCCTTCTCCTTATTTATTTTTCTTCGATTATGGCGATTATAAATTGATGGGATCATCTCCTGAAGCGCAATTAATTATTCAAAATGATTTAGCGGTAGTGCATCCAATTGCGGGAACTTTTAAAAGAAGTGGGGATGATGCTACTGATAAAGCAATGGCAGAAAAATTACTCAACGACCCAAAAGAAAATGCAGAGCATGTGATGCTAGTGGATTTGGCTAGAAATGATTTGAGTAGGTCTTGTGATGATGTAACGGTTAGCCAGTATCGACAAGTACATTATTATAGTCACGTGATTCACTTGGTAAGCGAGGTTACGGGTAAGGTTAGAGCTGGTCAAAATCCATTTGAGTTATTGGCAAAAACATTTCCAGCGGGTACGCTAAGTGGTGCACCAAAATTTAAAGCCATGGAATTGATCGATCAGTATGAGCCAACACCGAGAGGTTATTATGGCGGTGCGATTGGTTTTATGGGATTCAATGGCACTTGTAATCATGCTATTATGATTCGCACCTTCATGAGTAAAAATAATACACTTACTTATCAGGCAGGCGCTGGGATTGTTGCTGCAAGTATTCCAGAAAACGAGTTACAGGAAGTAAATAATAAATTGAATGCTTTGAAAAAAGCGATCGGAATCGCAGAAGAAATTTAATCCATCAGTAGTACTAACAATAGAATATGAAGATTTTAGTTTTTGATAATTACGATTCATTCACTTACAACCTGGTGCACTTGGTTGAAAAGATCACGAAGACAAAAGTGGATGTTTTTAGAAATGATGAATTACCATTAGAAAGAGTAAAGGAGTACGATAAAATAATTCTTTCACCTGGTCCGGGTATACCTTCTGAAGCGGGATTGTTATTGCCTTTAATTAGAGAATATGCTCCTTCTAAGTCTATACTGGGCGTGTGTTTAGGCCATCAAGCAATTGGTGAAGCATTCGGGGCAACACTTACTAATTTGTCAAGCCCATTTCATGGCATTGCAACCCCCATTCAGTTAGTGTCTGAACGTGCAGACGTTAACCCAAATGTGAATAGTGTTTTTGATGAGATGCCATCTGAATTTATTGTTGGCCGCTACCATAGTTGGGTAGTGAGTGATCAAAATTTTCCTGAAGAATTAAGTATCACTGCTACGGAGGCCAATGGTTTTATCATGGCTTTGGAGCATAAAAAATACGATGTGCAAGGGGTACAGTTTCATCCTGAAAGTGTATTAACCCCCATGGGTGAAAAGATCTTGAAAAACTGGTTAAAGAAATAAGTACATGAAAAAGTTATTACAATATTTATTCGAACACAAAACACTTTCGCGCGAAAAAGCAAAGGAAGTATTAGTGAGTATTTCAAATAGTCAGTACAACGATAGTGAAGTGGCTGCATTTATTACTGTATTCCTAATGCGTAGTATTACCATTGAAGAATTGCAAGGATTCTGTGATGCCTTATTAGAGCTATGTGTGAAAGTAGATGTTCGAGGTCAAGAAGTTCTTGATATAGTGGGAACAGGTGGGGATGGAAAAAACACATTTAATATCTCTACACTTTCTTGTTTTATTGTGGCTGGGGCCGGACAAAAAGTAGCCAAACACGGAAACTATGGAGCAAGCTCTATTAGTGGTGCTTCAAATGTCATGGAGCAATTAGGGTATAAGCATAAGAACAATAACGATTTGTTATTGAAAGAACTCGACGATGCCAATATTTGTTTTTTGCACGCACCTCTTTTTCATCCAGCACTAAAAGCCGTAGGTCCCATCCGCAAAAATTTAGGGATCCGCAATTTTTTCAATATGCTAGGGCCAATGGTGAACCCTGCATCACCCGCTTTTCAATTAGTGGGAGTGTATAATCTAGAAATGGCCAGGATCTATAATTATCTGTTACAACAAACAGGTAAGGCATTTACCATCATTCATAGTTTGGACGGATATGATGAGATCTCTCTAACTAACGATACGAAGGTCATTACCAACAAAGGTGAGAAGATCTATACGCCAGAACAATTGGGTAAACGAATGGTTAGTGCAGAGGATATTTATGGTGGCAATTCAGTGGAAGAAGCCAGTAAAATATTTAGTAAGATTATTAAAGGTGAAGGTACCTGGGCTCAGAACGCTGTGGTATTGGCCAATGCAGCAATGGCATTGAACTGTACTGGTAAATACGCATCTTATGAGCACGCTTATACTGCTGCAGTAGCAAGTTTGGAAAGCGGTAAGGCTAATCAGTCATTACAAAAATTAATTGCATTACAGTAATGAATATTTTAGATAAAATAGTAGCGCGTAAAAAAGTTGAAATCGCAGAAAGGAAACTTCAAAGATCGATCAACGATTTAAAGTTGGAGCCATTGTTTTCTCGAGAAACTTACTCTATCACTTCATTCCTGAATGATCCTGAAAGAACTGGGATCATTGCAGAATTTAAGCGTAAGTCGCCATCAAAAGGAATCATCAATGGTACTGCGGATGTGGTTACTGTTACTGGTGCCTATTCAAAGCACGCGAGTGCAGTTTCTGTTTTAACTGATCTTGATTTTTTTGGAGGTGAACCAGCTGATCTATTGGCCGCAAGGGTTCATGAAATTCCCATACTTCGGAAAGACTTTATGGTTGATCCCTATCAGGTATATGAAGCAAAAGCGATGGGTGCTGATGTGATACTACTGATAGCAGCCTGCTTAACGAAAGAGGAAGTCCGATCTCTTGCTACATTAGCGAAGAGCCTTGGGTTAGAGATCTTACTAGAAATACACGATGAAACTGAATTAGAACATATCTGTGATGAGGTTGATCTGGTAGGGGTGAACAACCGAAATTTGAAGACATTTGAAGTTAGTATACAAACTTCGCTGAATCTTATTCACAAAATACCTTCTAATAAGCTGGCTATTGCAGAAAGTGGTATCAGTGATGTAAATACAATTGTAACTTTACGCAATGCCGGATTCAAGGGATTTTTGATCGGTGAGAATTTTATGAAAGAAGCCGATCCTTCGATTGCTTTTGCTGATTTTGTAAATCAACTAAAAGCAAAATAATATGCGTATTAAGGTTTGCGGTATAACAAGGCCCGAACAGGTAATGCAACTCGACGAGATAGGTGTTGAGTTCGCGGGGTTTATCTTTTACCCGAAATCGCCACGTTATGTTTTTTCTCATATGAGTAAAGAACAATTGAAAAAACTAAAGGGGCAGCATATCAACAAAGTGGGTGTATTTGTAAATACCCCTGCCGATGAAGTGCTTCAAATGGTAGATAGCTGTGGATTGTATTTGGTGCAATTACACGGAGATGAATCTCCCAGGTATTGTGAGAAGATCTCGAACTATGTAACTGTTGTAAAAGCCTTTCGAATGCGTGAGGGTGAGAATATATTGTGGCGAGCAAAAGATTACCAAGATGTCTGCGATATGTTTTTGTTTGATACCGAAGGAGCAGGATATGGTGGAACTGGAAAGAAATTCAACTGGAACATTCTCAAAGGAGAAAACGTGAGAAAGCCTTTTTTTCTAAGCGGAGGTATTCAACCAGATGATGTTGCATTATTGAAAGATTTTGAAAAAGAGTCTGTAGCTAAAGATTTGTTTGCGATTGATATCAATAGCAAATTTGAAGTTGCTGCAGGATTAAAAAATATGGACGCAATCAAAACTTTTGTACAAAGTATAAAAGCTTGATAATAAAATTGAATTAAGATGACGAAAACGGAAACATACCAACATCCAGATGCGCAGGGTTATTATGGAGATTTTGGGGGCGCTTATATTCCTGAAATGTTGCACAGAAATGTTGCAGAATTAAAATCGAAGTATTTAGAGATCATGTATGATAACGCTTTTCAACAAGAGTTTCAGCAACTGTTGAAAGACTATGTGGGAAGACCAACACCTTTATTTTTAGCAGAACGCTTGAGTAAAGAATTTGGAGCTACCATCTATCTGAAGCGTGAAGATCTTTGTCATACTGGAGCTCATAAAATCAATAACACCATCGGACAAATTTTATTGGCCATCAGATTGGGCAAAAAAAGAATCATCGCAGAAACAGGTGCTGGTCAGCATGGTGTTGCCACAGCAACTGTTTGCGCACTGAAGGGATTGGAGTGTATTGTTTACATGGGTGAAAAAGACATCGAACGTCAGGCTCCCAATGTAGCTAGGATGCGAATGCTGGGAGCTAAAGTTATTCCTGCATTAAGTGGTAGCAAAACTTTGAAAGATGCTACCAATGAAGCCATCCGTGATTGGATCAACAATCCAAATGACACACATTATATTATAGGAAGTGTAGTTGGTCCGCATCCCTATCCTGATATGGTAGCTCGTTTTCAAAGTGTGATCAGTGAAGAAATTAGAATACAGTTAAAAGAGAAAACAGGGAACGAATTGCCCACACATGTAGTTGCATGCGTGGGAGGTGGAAGTAATGCGGCAGGGGCTTTCTATCATTTCTTGGATGAATTATCTGTTCAATTAGTTGCTGTGGAAGCTGCTGGTCAAGGAGTGTATAGTGGAATGAGTGCTGCAACCACCCAGTTGGGTAAGCCAGGCATTTTGCATGGAAGCAAAAGTTTGTTGATGCAAACTGCAGATGGACAAGTAGTAGAGCCGCATAGTATTTCTGCAGGATTAGATTATCCAGGAGTTGGACCCATGCACGCGAATTTATTTGTTTCTGGCAGAGGTACTTTTTTGAGCGCCACAGATGAGGAAGCATTACAAGCTGCCTTGCACGTGAGTAAGACGGAGGGAATTATTCCAGCACTAGAAACAGCACATGCGTTTGCTGTGCTTGGAAGAATGAATTTGAAAAAATCTGATGTAGTGGTGATCTGTTTAAGTGGTAGAGGTGATAAAGATCTAGCAACCTATATTAGGGAATTGAATTTAGTAGATTAATATTTTGATTGGTTAATTAATAATACATGAGTCGTTTAAAAGAATTGTTCGAGGTTAAAAGTACCAGGGTGTTGAATGTTTATTGTACAGCAGGTTTCCCGGAACTTGAAAGCACGATCATGGTGATGCAAGCATTAGAGGCAAACGGTGCCAATATCATTGAATTGGGGATGCCTTATAGCGATCCGCTTGCTGATGGTCCGGTGATTCAAGCAAGTGGTAATATTGCTTTAGCTAATGGGATGTCAATCACGGTTTTGTTTGAGCAATTAAAAGAAATGCGCAAAACAGTTTCGGTTCCTGTAGTATTAATGGGTTATATGAATCCTGTTTTGCAATACGGGTTTGAAAAGTTCTGTGCAGAAGCTGCTGCTGTTGGTGTAGATGGATTGATCTTACCTGATTTGCCTGAATTTGAATTTGAAACTACCTATGGTGCCATCATTAAAAAGTATGGCCTCGATTTTATATTCTTAGTAACACCAGAAACCTCAGAGGAGCGTTTAAGAAAATTGGATTCTTTGAGCACTGGCTTTTTATATGCAGTAAGCTCTTCAGCTACTACTGGAAGTGATAAGGATTTTAATGCAGTTGAACAATACCTGCTTCGTTTGCATGAAATGAATTTAAAGAATCCTGTATTGGTTGGATTTGGAATCAAGGATAAAGCAACATTTGAGTCCGCTTCAAAATACAGCAATGGTGCGATCATAGGAACTGCTTTTATTAAAGCCTTGGAAAACACAAAAGATATAGCCCTATCTGTGAAACAGTTTTTAAGTGGTATTATCTAGATAAAAAATAGAGATGAAATTAGTGATCATAAAATATAATGCTGGAAATATTCAATCTGTCTTATACGCTTTGGAAAGAATTGGTGTTGAAGCAATTGTTACAGATGATGAATCGTTAATTAGATCTGCGGATAAAGTCATTTTTCCTGGCGTAGGTGAAGCAAGCACAGCCATGAATTATTTGAAAGAAAGAGGATTAGATATCCTCATTAAAAGTTTGACGCAACCTGTATTGGGAATTTGTTTAGGAATGCAACTGATGTGTGCGTACAGTGAAGAAAACGATACCAGCTGTTTAGGAATATTTGATGAGCAAGTGAAGAAGTTCAATCCAGATATGAAGGAACAAGCTGAACTAAAAGTTCCTCAGATCGGATGGAATAACATTTTCGATTTAAAAACAGATTTATTTAAAGGGTTAAAAGAAAATAGTTATTGTTATTTTGTTCATGGTTATTACGCTGCAAAAGGGGAACATACTATTGCTACAACTAATTATGTGTTGCCTTATAGTGCGGCATTACATCGCAATAATTTTTATGGAGTACAGTTCCATCCCGAAAAAAGCGCTTCTGTTGGCGAGCAGATTCTTAAAAATTTTATTCAACTTTAGTTAAACAAGTCTCATGCAAATTATTCCGGCTATTGATATTATTGATGGAAAATGTGTTCGATTAACACAGGGCGATTATGCTCAAAAAACGATTTACAATGAAAACCCTTTGGAAGTTGCCAAGGAGTTTGAAGGAGCAGGTTTGAAAAGACTTCACTTGGTAGATCTAGATGGGGCAAAAGAAGGTGCTGTAAAGAACTGGGCTGTGTTACAACAGATCGCAGCAAACACTTCATTAAGCATTGATTTTGGGGGTGGAATAAAACAGGATAAGGACTTGAAAATTGTTTTTGAGTCTGGTGCTGCATATGCAACGATAGGAAGTTTGGCAGTTAAACAATCAGAAATATTTCAGGGATGGTTGAATGATTATGGTGCCGACAAATTTTTATTAGGTGCAGATGTGAAGTCAGAAAAAATTGCAGTTGCGGGATGGTTAGAAACTACTGATATCGATATCTATGATTTCTTAACTGATTATGTAGCTAAGGGAATTCAACAAGTTTTTTGTACCGACGTAAGCAAAGATGGAAAATTGGAAGGCCCTTCTATTGATTTGTATCAAAAGATCATTCAGAAATTTCCTTCGCTTTGGTTTATTGCTAGTGGTGGGGTGAGTTCGATGGAAGACCTATATGCTTTAAAGGACATTGGATGTTCAGGAGCCATTGTAGGGAAAGCCATTTATGAAGGAAGAATTCAATTAAGTGAATTGAAAGACTTGTTATAGAAAATTAAAGGAAACGCTTATTACATGCTTACAAAAAGAATCATACCCTGCTTAGATATCCGTGATGGTAGAACAGTGAAGGGAATCAATTTCGAAAATATCCGGGATGCAGGCGACCCAGTAGAGTTGGGTGCTTTTTATGCGGCACAGGGGGCTGATGAGTTGGTGTTTTTAGACATCACGGCCACAATTGAAAAGCGTAAAACATTAAGCGAACTCGTTAATCGAATTTCTCATCATATCAATATTCCATTTACAGTTGGGGGCGGTATTAGCAGTGTAGAAGATGTGAGTGTGTTATTACAAAACGGGGCTGATAAGATATCTGTAAACACTTCTGCGTTTAAAAATCCAACGTTGATCCAGCAACTAGCTAAGGAGTTTGGCAGTCAGTGTGTGGTCTTAGCGATCGACACAAAACTGGAAGCAGACGGGGATTGGTATGTGTATTTGAACGGCGGAAGAGTTAAAACAGATACAAAATGTGTAGAATGGGCAAAACAGGCTGTAGATTTGGGGGCAGGTGAAATATTATTGACATCGATGAATCACGATGGAACCAAGCAAGGGTTTGCACTTGATATCACAGCAACTTTGGCGGGATTATTGCCAGTACCAGTGATAGCATCGGGCGGTGGCGGTACCATGGAGCATTTTGTAGATGTGTTTAATATTGCAAAGGCTGATGCAGCTTTAGCAGCCAGTATTTTTCATTTTAAAGAAATCGGGATACCCGAATTGAAACAATATTTGAACGAAAAGGGGATAGTCGTTAGAATCTAATAATAGTAGTTATGAAAATCGATTTTACAAAATATGCAGATGGATTGGTGCCTGCGATTGTTCAGGACTTTGATACTGATAAAGTATTGATGCTTGGTTTTATGAACGAAGCAGCTCTTCAAAAAACAGAAGAATTGGGTCGTGTTACATTTTATAGTAGGAGTAAGCAGCGACTATGGACCAAGGGAGAAGAAAGCGGTAATTTTTTAGAATTAAAAACATTGGCCGTTGATTGTGATAACGATACGCTATTGATCAAAGCGCATCCCAAAGGACCTGTTTGTCATACCGGAGCCGATACCTGTTGGATGGAAAAGAATCATAGCAACAATTTCTTAAACTATTTAGAAGACATTATTGAGTTGAGGAAGAAAGCTTCTGTTGAAGAGTCTTATGTTGCCCGTCTTTTTTCAAAAGGCATCAATAAAGTAGCTCAGAAAGTTGGAGAAGAAGCAGTTGAATTAGTGATCGAAGCAAAAGATAATAATGAAGAATTATTTTTGAACGAAGCTGCTGATTTAATGTTTCATTATTTATTGCTACTTAATGCAAAAGGATATAAATTGAATCATGTAGTTGAAATTTTAAAAGGACGTCATTCTAAATAAATATGCAAAAATTACTCTTACTTGTATTACTATTTCCTGTTGTTTTGTTTGCTCAAAACTCAAAGGGATTTGAAATAAAAGCAAACATTGTTGGCTTGAAAGACGGCACACAAGTAACGCTTAAATCTGGCAGTGTTGGCAAGCAAGTTGCAACTGCGAGTTCAATAAATGGTAAATTTATTCTAAAAGGGAAACTCGAAACTGCTGACATATTTCAATTGAGTTTTTCTGGAAGTACCGACATGGCAGATATCTTTATCGACAATGAAACATTGACTATTAGCGGAGATATTAGTAACGTGAAGGGCTTTCAATATACAGGTTCTGAAACCGAGGCAGATTATTTAGAATTCAAAAGTTTATTAGATCCTTATAAAGAAAAACTGAATAACCTTGCGGCTCAAATCAACCAAGAGAAGGATCCGACTAAACGTAATCCTTTAATGAAAGACTTCAATGATCTAAAGCAACAGGTGCTAAGTGTGGGTGCAGATTTTATGAAAAGGAAACCATCATCTGCGGTTAGTCCGTTTGTACTATACGCCTTAAACCCCTTAATGGAAGGTGGTGTGCCTCAGATGGAGTCCTATTTTGTGAACTTTACTGGGAATGCCAGAAAAGGTCCCTATGCTAGTGTCATAGACAATGCCATTAATGAATCAAAATTAGGAGCAGTAGGAACGATGGCCCTTGATTTCACGCAAAAAGATACCAATGGCAAGCCAGTGAGTCTTACTTCTTTTAGAGGGAAATATGTTTTATTAGATTTCTGGGCTAGTTGGTGTGGCCCATGCCGTCAAGAAAACCCCAATGTTGTTAGAGCTTATAATAAGTACAAAACAAAGAATTTTACGGTACTAGGTATTTCATTAGACCAAGAAAGATCAAGATGGTTAGATGCCATTAAAGCAGACGGACTCACCTGGACCCATTTAAGCGACCTTCAATACTGGAACAATGCTGTAGCCTTGATGTATAAAATTCATTCCATTCCAGCGAATATGCTCATTGATCCAACTGGTAAAATTGTTGGAAAAAATTTAAGAGGGCCCGAATTGAATGAAATGCTTAAGTCTATTTTTAAAGACTAATTTATTTTCCAAATAATAGGGTGTAGCCTGTTTCGTCAAAACCGATAGCAATGATCTTGCCGTCTTTTTCGACGATGGGCCTTTTGATAGCGCTGTTTTTATCTAATAAAAAAGCGATAGCCGTTTTTTCATTCACTATTTTTCGTTGGTGGTTGATGTCGTATGCCTTCCAGGTACTACCTTTTTTGTTGAGTAATACTTCCCAGCCTTTTTGTTTGCACCATTCCTGAAGCTTCTCTTCAGTAATGCCGTTTTTCTTATAGTCGTTAAATTCATAAGGGATCTGATGAACCTTTAGCCAATTAAGGGCATTTTTAATGGTGTTGCAGTTTTTTATTCCGTAAACCTGATACATAGGGCTTTTCTTATCTTGTTTAACCAGCCATCCCTATAATTTCGAAGATGGTAGGATTATAATTAAATTGCAGGCTTGCAAATATTCAAATTTTCTCAACTCCCAGCGTTACTTATTTTAGTAACGGTTTTTGCAATGAATTCAGCGCAAGGGCAGGTTCGTGCAGAAAAAGGAAAAAAACAACTTGGAATTATCATTGGAAATATCCTAGATGCCAAAACCGGGAGTGCAATACCCTTTGCTAGTTTATTATTATTGAAGCAAAATGATACTGTAATTATTGCCTCCTCCATTTCTGATAAAAACGGTGCATTTGCTTTTCAAAATCTTGCATTTGGATATTATCGCCTTTCTGTAAAAAATGTTGGATATGCTCAAAGCCATTTAGACAGTATTTATTTGAGAGCAGAGCGTTATGATTTTAATATAGGCGACATTAAACTTAAACCATCGGTTAATAATTTGGATGAGGTTGTTGTTTATTCTGAAAAACCACTGATTCAAAATGTGGATGGTAAAATGATCTATAATGTGGGCGAATCTGCCTCAAGTAATGGCGCATCAACCGCAGAGCTTTTAAAGAACATGCCACTCATCAATAATGATCCTAATGGTAAAATTTTATTGAAAGGAAAAGAACCTAAGATCTTGATTGATGATAAGCCGACTGATCTTACCTCACAACAATTACAGGATCTTTTAGAAAGCTTACCTGGAAGTAGTATTGAGAAGATTGAAGTAATGACCAATCCTCCACCACAGTACGCTACTGAATCTGGGGGAGTCATTAATATAGTAACAAAGAAGGGAAAAATTGGATGGGTAGGTAAAGCAAGTATTAGTGTTGGTACAAAAGGTGAGGGGAACTTGTATTCAAATCTTAGTTATCGTAGCAAGAAAATATCATTTGCAACAAATATTGGTATTGGAGGGAGCGACCTAACTGGAAATAGTTATTCAAAAAGGCAAAATATTTATCCCGATTCTTCTAATCGATTTAATAGTGAATCGAACTACCGAAACAAAAACCTGCGTCCAAGCTTAAGGTTGCAAACAGATTATACTTTCAATCCTAGAAGCATCGCGAATATTACTTATCAGGGGAATGTGAACTATTTTGATAACCTTAGTAATACGCAGTATACAAATATCAACCGCTATGATTCGGTGTATAAAATTAGTACTCGATCAAATGCAAGTAAGGGTTCAGGGTACAGCCATTCTTTTTCAGGCTCTTATACTTTTAAGGGAAAAAATTTGGCCGAATATATTCGCTTTATTGCTTCGTATAACTGGGGTAAAAACGATAATGACCGCGATTTTTTTCAGCAGTTTTTATATCCCGATTATGTACCAACGGGAGTCGATTCCACTCAAACACAATACTTCAATACTTTTAATAAAGGCTATTCTTTTAGATTAGATTATAACAAGCCACTGAATATTTTCAAAGGCAATTTTTCGACTGGCACAACCTACTCAAAATACAATTACCACAATACACTCAATACGAGTTTTTTGAGCAAGACCGACAGTACATTTGTGCCCAATAATTTATTGAGTAACGACTTCTTTTTTAACCAGGGTATTTATACTGTTAGAGCGGGCTTTGCTTTTAATTTTAATCAAAAATGGTTTCTGAATTTTGGTGCACAAGCAGAGCAGACAAACATGAGTTTTAGCTTCATAAAAGGTAATTCAACGGATGTAAGTAATAGTTATTGGAACTTGCTTCCCAATATTACAATTAGAAGAGAATTTGATAAAACTTTCAATACTGCTTTGGTATATCGTGCAAGTATACGCAGGCCAGGGTTAGGAGAATTAAATCCAAATATCGATTATAGTGATCCTTATAATTTACGTTTTGGGAATCCTTTTTTATCTCCCAGTTTGTCTGACAATTTTGATTGGAATATTAGTTGGGTCAAAGGCAAGTATTATATCAATACTTCCTTTGGATACAATATTGTAAAAGACGTGATCAATAGTTATCGAACGCTAGTGGGTGGAGGAAAAACTTTGATCACTTATGTGAATATTGCAGACCGGCACGAATATGAAGCGAGTGCTTGGGGGGGATATACTTTTAATAGGTGGTTTCGAATGAATGGTAGTGTGGGATACACTTTCAATCAGTATGCAGAAGCAGAAAAAATATTATACAAATATCAGGATGGGGGAAGTTTTTATACGAGTGTTCAATATAATTTCACACCAAGTAATGTGTTTATGATGGATGGCTCAGCTAGGTTTAGCAGCTTTGCAGATCCTCAGGGGAAAAGCAGGAGTAACCTTACAATGAACCTCGGATTCCAATACAAATTCTTCGACAGAAGACTCATCATTGGATTAAATATTGCAGATCCAATTCGTTCACAGGCTTATTATTCGAACACTTATGGTTCGAACTTCAATATTGAAAGTTATAGTAGTAGCAATACACGTAATATCAGAATTACTGTGGCGTATCAACTCAATAAGTTAGTACAGAAAAATATTCTTACCGACAAACAGAAACAAGCGGTATTGGATAAGATCAAAAAGCACTAATCAACTTTTGATGCAGGGATCTTAGCAGAAAGCCAACTGTCTTTCACTGGTGTGATCCAGTTATTTAAAAGTTCATGTTTTGTTGCAACAAGATTATTGAAATAAGGGGTTTCGGACTGCAAGAAGCCATTTTCAAATCCGTACTTCAACTGCGCTAGAGGAAGGGTTTGAATTTTATCTTTGATTACAAAAGCCAAGTTCTGGCGATTGAACATGTCTACTTTGAATCTTTTTTCAATCTCCTGGATCATATGAACAGAACTGTCTGCGCTACATCCGCCAACTGGTACATTTGATTCGTCGGCAATCAGTACTACAAACTGTCCAAATAATAGATTGGCATATCCTTTTACTGGAGCGCCATGGCTCTTCCAGGTATCTACAAAACTGTTGAGTAGATCTTCAATTTCTAATGCTTCACTGATAAAAAACAGGCGACTGCTTTGATAGATCCAAACTCTTGAGCTAGGATGAAAATCTTCTGGGATGAGGTGGGCGTATTCGAAATTCATGATGCAAAATTAAAGACTATTCCATAGAATCAGCAATCATTTCTGCAATATCTAATACGGCAACAGAACCCTCTTTTTCGCGGTTCTTAACACCGTCGGTCATCATGGTATTACAAAACGGACAAGCAGAGGCAATCACTGATGCACCGGTTTCGAGTGCTTCATCTGCTCTTTCAATATTGATGCGCTTATCACCAGGTTCGTCTTCTTTGAACATTTGGGCCCCACCAGCTCCACAACATAGTCCGTTGCTACGGCAGCGCTTCATTTCAATGAGTTCGCCTTCAAGGGCTTCTAAAACCTTGCGGGGAGCTTCGTAGATATCGTTTGAGCGACCTAGGTAGCAACTATCGTGGTAAGTGATCTTTTTGCCTTTATAGGAGCCACCTTCTTTTAATTTAATTTTTCCTTGATCAATCAATTCCTGCAAAAAAGTTGTGTGGTGAATCACATCATAAGTGCCACCTAATTCAGGGTATTCATTTTTCAAGGTATTGAAGCAGTGCGGACAGGTAGTTACAATTTTTTTGATGCCATATCCATTCAGGATCTGAATGTTCTGATAAGCCATCATTTGAAATAAAAATTCATTCCCCGCTCTTCTGGCAGGATCGCCTGTACAGGCTTCTTCTTTGCCAAGGATGGCATATTTAACACCAACCTTATTCAATATAGTTGCAAATGCTTTTGTGATCTTCTGAGCTCTCTGATCAAAACTTCCTGCGCAACCCACCCAGAATAAAATTTCGGGCGTTTCGCCATTCATCATCATTTCGGCCATTGTATTCACCTTCATACAGCAAATGTTTATACGAATGTAACTCAAAATTGAATCGACTAATTCATATAGAAATACATTTTGTTTAACAAAATTGGTTAATTAGTGCGATTTTATTTAACTTAATAGTGTGAATGCAGAAATCTCATATTTCCATAAAAAAATATTGAAATTCAATAAAAGCGAGTTTTCTATTCTAATATCTTTTCAAAATATAAGGGTCCCTCATCATTTGAAAGGTTGATAATTACCAGTCGATACTGTTTTGGTTTGTCGTTACTAAAATCATCGCTACACAAACTCTATCAGTTAGTTTATAAAAATAATAAGGGAACACAAAAACCCAATCAGTTTTAAAATTACGATATCAAATAATTTGAACTAACTTATAAATAAGCGTACTTTTAAATGAAGACGAGGTTAATCCGGACAATTATCGGTTCGAAATGAATAATTAATAACTTCGAACTATGGCAAAGCACCATCCATTCGAGATAAAAATTGATAAGCTCACTCGCTCAATTGAAAATGCAATTTCAGGGGACAGTTTTAAAACTGAAGTTTTAGAATTGTCACTAGGAGATATTAGAAAATTAATCAAAAAAGACTGGTTATTTAAATGGGATGTAGAAGCCAAATCTAAGGACAGAAAAGTATATAAACTTGTAATTATTGATAACCCAAATATCATACAAGGACTTATAAGTTTGCAGGATCGCAAAGATCATTTTTTTATGACACTTATTGAAAGTAATAAATTTAACCGCGGGAATAAAAAACTCTATTTAGGTGTTCCC
This sequence comes from Bacteroidota bacterium, assembly GCA_026391125.1. Lineage (GTDB taxonomy): Bacteria > Bacteroidota > Bacteroidia > Chitinophagales > Chitinophagaceae > Sediminibacterium. The sequence goes on along the minus strand of JAPLEO010000056.1, from coordinate 1,525 downwards.
GGAAATTTGGTTGCTTTTGCTTGCAAACTTTCATTTGATAAAGGATATGGCGGATATGTATCATTTGAGAGTAAAACTAATTTAAGAGAGCATTATAAAAAAGCGCTTAAGGCTCACTTACTATTTGGAAATTTTATGGCAATTAATTCCAAATCCGCGACTAAACTTATAGAACAATATTTCCCAAAATAATTGTAGTTTTAAATAATGATAAAAGAGCCAAAAAATATTGACTTTTATACAACTGGAAAACAACCTTCAGAGCAAGACTTTACTCGTATAAGTGAATGGATTAAAAATGACAAAAAACGAAAAGAAACTCAGAAGGTTAAACAGAAACCTGTAAAACAAAAAGACCCCTTACAATTGCAAGGGGCCCCTATATAGAAACTAAACAACGCGCTATTCTTCAGTCACCTGGTTAGTGATTGACTGTTTGTGACGATAAATTACTTTTAAACCATTTTGTTTGGTAGGTATCCACGAAGGCCCTTTTGCTAACATTCAAATTGCTTCTTCAGCAGTACCGTAACCCGGATCGTTCTCGGCTTTTATGTCAGAAAGGGCTCATTCTTTAAATCACTACTGTATATTTTCCGGGAGGTGCTCCTTTGTTTACAGGTAAATCTAGACTAAGCAAAAGCCAGCCAAAGAATTTACAAGAACTAATTCAATCGACTAAGTATAAGAATGTTTAAATTCAGCCTATGCTAATAACCCTGTTTTTTGGTTTTCTTGTCAGCTTTCTCGGTCAATTGCCTCTAGGAAATATGAGCTTTACTGCTACACAGGTTGGGTTACAAGAGGGATTTAAAAAAGCCTGGCAATTTGCCATTGGGGTGGCAATTGTAGAAATGGTTTATCTGAGATTTGCGTTAATTGGAATGGATTGGAATGGATTGGGTGGTAAAGCATCGATTGATCTTTCTTGGATTGGGATGGTTGACAGTTGTATTGTTTTTGGTATTAGGTGTGATGGCTTTCATTACAGCTCGTAAACAAAAGGCTGAAAAGAAAGCATTGGTTTTGGATAATAAAATTCACCGCTTTTTATTGGGGATGATGATGAGTGCTTTAAATCCTGTTCAAATTCCATTTTGGTTTTTGTGGACCTCAATATTAATTCAAGCAAAAATGTTGGACGTAAATGCGCTCGCTTTTAATTTGTTTACAATAGGAGCAGGTACAGGAACCATTGCTGGACTAGCTGTGTACATTCATGGTGGTTATTGGCTGGTAAATAAATTAAAAGCAAGTAACAAAACCCTGAATATGATCATGGGTATTATTTTTCTACTTACAGCGTTGCTGCAATTATATCGAATCGTGTATAAACCCTTTGTTTAATTACATTTCAGACGTCCAAAGATCTCTATCGTCAGGTGAGAATTTCCATGGCGCAAAATTGTTTTCGATATTGCTGAAAGTGCCATTCCATTCCTGTGGAGCATTGCTCTCTTCCATGATTAGTGAACGCCTTAATTCAGCGATGATATTTAATGGCGAAATACTAACTGGACAAGCT
>JAPLEO010000063.1 GCA_026391125.1 Bacteroidota bacterium | reverse complement strand
GTAATTGCCCAAGAAGATTGAACCAGCATTAATTACACCTTCAGCCAATTGCTCTGCATCCTCACAAGCCACGATTAAATGCTCCGCTGCATAGGCATTTACTAAGTCAATCGCCTCCGTCATATCTTTAATTAATATTGCAGTACTATTATTTAAAGATTTAATTGCCAATTCTTTACGTGATAATTGTTTTAGCTGAATTTCTAGCTCAATCTGCACATCTGCGATCAACTTTTCAGAGGTAGTTACCAATAAAACCTGACTATCCGCACCGTGTTCCGCCTGACTTAAAAGATCAGCAGCCACAAAAGCCGCATTGGCGGTTTGATCGGCCAGTACACATACTTCACTCGGACCGGCAGGCATATCAATAGCAATTCCTTGCTGTTGAATTAGCTGCTTCGCACAGGTCACGTATTGGTTTCCTGGACCGAAAATCTTGTATACCTGAGGCACAGTTTCAGTACCAAAAGCCATTGCTCCAATTGCCTGTACTCCGCCTATTTTAAAGACCTTATCAATCCCAACCAACTTAGCTGCGAATAAAATAGCAGGATGAAGCTTACCTTCCTTATTTGGAGGAGTACACAAAACAACTTCCTGACAACCAGCTATTTTAGCGGGTATACCTAACATTAAAATGGTAGAGAAAAGAGGCGCCGTTCCACCCGGGATATATAAACCCACCCTTTCAATTCCAACCGACTTGCGCCAGCACTCTACCCCTGGCATGGTCTCCATTTTCTGGATAGCGCTCAACTGTGTGCTGTGAAAAAGCCTGATATTAGCTGCTGCCTGCTCAATGGCCTGCTTCAGATCTGCGGGTATAGAATCTGTAGCCTCACTTATTTCTAGTTCAGTTACCAATACCTGCTCCAACCTCACACCATCAAACTGCTCGGTATAGGCATTCACCGCTTTGTCGCCTTCCAACCTAACTCGATCCAGTACAGACTTTACAGTTCCCTGCAAAGCCGTATTATCAAAACTGGGCCTCGCCAAGATACTCGGCCACTCAGACCTGCTAGGAAATTTTATCTCTTTCATTTGTTCTATAACAAGATTAAACGATCATTTTTTCTATCGGTATCACCAAAATACCTTCTGCACCAGATTCCTTTAATTGTTCAATTATATCCCAAAATTCATTCTCTTTCAATACACTATGAACACTACTCCATCCTTCTTGTGCTAGAGGTAGCACGGTCGGACTTTTCATGCCCGGCAAAAGGCTGATGATCTTTTCAAGGTTATTATTGGGGGCATTCAACAGAATATACTTGTTGTTTTTTGCCTTTTTAACCGACTGGATTCTAAAAATCAATCGGTTTAAGATCTGGATCTGCTCCTCAGACAGGTTCCGATTCTGTATCAACACGCACTGAGATTCTAGGATTGTTTCTACCTCTTTTAGTCCGTTCATGAACAAAGTAGACCCGCTACTCACCAAATCACAGATGCTATCTGCAAGGCCAATCCCGGGTGCAATTTCAACACTTCCACTAATTTCATGAATCTCGGCAGTGATCTGATTCTTTTGAAGAAACGCCTCCACTAGTACAGGGTAACTGGTTGCAATTCTGGTTTTATCCAAGAAAGTCGGACCAGTATAAGTCTCCCCTTTTCTAATTGCAATACATAGTCGGCATTTCCCAAAACCTAGTTTTTCGCCAACTATCACCTTTTTCTTTTTCTCGTACACCACGTTTTCACCCACAAAGCCTATGTCGGCTACCCCATCTTCCACATATTGAGGAATATCATCGTCTCTTAAAAAGTATAGTTCAATTGGGAAATTACTAGCTTCTGTCTTTAGTTTATTCACTCCATTACTGATGTCAATACCACATTCTTTCAATAGGCGAATACTGTCGTCGTAAAGGCGACCACTTTTCTGGATGGCCAATCTTAGTTTAGCTGGCTTTTCTGATCCTGACTTTAATTCTTTGTCTTGCATATAGTATGTTTATCCTGAAGAACACCACTTCAGCATGGCTGATACGAAAAAAGCCTACCACTAGGGTAAGCTTTTAATGTTTTATAGTATTACACAAAACACCGCCGCCTACCAAATTGGTAAGATATGATGGTGATGTTGATGTGTTGTTGTTATCATTACCCTACAAAAATACTGGCATATTCCTTTTCTGGCAAATTATTTTATTGCAATCTTTCATATTAGCATATAATATCAATTAAAAAGATGCTTTTAATTTACCGATCTGTCAAAATTGGGAAGCAATATTTGGTTAACTTTCCTATCCAAAATTTGACACATGCAAAAACAGTTCTTGATCACTTTTTTAGCCCTCTTTATTGTAGCTGGGGTTCTAGCACAACAGAAGCGTACGCTTGTTTGGAGCGATGAATTTAATTACAAAGGTCTTCCTGATCCTAAGAAATGGAATTACGATACAGGCGGCCGTGGGTGGGGAAATAACGAATTGCAATACTATACTTTTCAAAATACGAAAAATGCAAGGGTTGAAAACGGACACCTCATCATAGAAGCTCGAAAAGAGCAAATGGGAAAGAATGAATATACCTCTGCAAGATTGGTAACAAAGGGCAAGGGCGACTGGACGCACGGAAGAATCGAAGTCAGTGCCAAAATACCAAAAGGTTTGGGTACATGGCCTGCCATATGGATGCTAGGATCAAAAACGCCCCTCAAATGGCCTGATGATGGTGAGGTAGATATTATGGAACATGTAGGATTTGACCAAGGCAATATTCATGCATCTATACATTGCAAAAAGTATAATCATATCATGGGTACCCAAAAAACTGATACGATTCGTGTGAACGACTGTAGCGATGCTTTTCATGTATACCAATTGGATTGGGATGCAGAAACCGTACGTATCGGCATTGACAATACTGTCTACTTTCAATTTAAAAATGAACACAGTTCAAGAGATGCCTGGCCTTTTAGTGAACCACAATATTTGCTTTTAAACCTAGCAGTAGGCGGCAATTGGGGCGGACAAAAAGGTGTTGATAGCACTATCTACCCCTTAAGAATGGAAATTGATTATGTAAGGGTATTTCAATAAAAAAACTAAAACGAACAAATATGAACTTGAGAAAACTAAAGCCGTTATTAGCATTTACACTTTCGCTACTCCTGATTATTACCACTAAGGCACAGGATGCCATCAATTATCAAACACCTCCAAAAGACATCGCAGATCTTTTATTAGCAAAACCTACCCCAGGTGTGAGCATTGATAGCAAAGCAAATTGGATGTTATTGAGTGAAAGGAATTCATACCCTACTGTTGACGAATTAGGTCAGCCTGAAATTAGAATTGCAGGCTTAAGATTGAATCCCAATAATTTTTCACCTAGCAGGCAGAACTACATCAACAATTTCATTTTAAAGAATATCAAATCGAATCAAGAAATAAAAGTACAGGGCTTGCCAGCAAACGTATTGGCGGGAAATGTGAGTTGGAATCCTTCAGAAACAAAAATTGCTTTTACAAATACTACCGCTACAGCTGTTGATCTATATATCATCGATGTGGCTACACAAAAAGCGAGTAAGATCAATAAGAAGGCTGTGAATACTGTTTTGGGTAGTCCGTATACTTGGTTAGATGATAACACTGTTATCTATAAATCAACCACACAATTAGCAACCAGTGCTCCAAAGAAATCTATCACACCAAAGGGACCAACGATTCAACAAAATCTTGGCAAAACTGCACCTAGTGCCACTTTTCAGGACCTGATCAAATCGCCCTATGACGAGCAACTTTTTGAATTTTATGCAACGTCACAATTAGTGCAAAATAAGAATGGCGTAGAAACAAATATTGGCAAAGCAGCTATTGTTGGCAGTTTTGTTTTATCACCCGATAAAAAATACCTATTACAAAAAACACTAAAGAAACCATTCTCCTATTTGGTAACCGCATTTGGATTTCCGTCTACGGTTGCGATCACAGATCTAAAAGGAAATATTGTTAAGCTATTAGTAGACCTACCTTCTACTGAAGGAACACCTTCTGGAAATGATAATACCCAAAACGTTCCACGTTCATTCGATTGGAGAGATGATGAAGCAGCTACTATTACATGGGCAACTCCATTAGATAGTGGTTTGATCAAAAACAAAGTAGAATACCATGATGCCGTGTTTGCTCTATCCGCGCCATTCACCGGTTCTGCAAAAGAATTATTTAAAACACAGTTACGATATAGTGGTACAAGCTGGGGTAATAGCAGCATTGCATTAGTTCAGGAAGTTTCACGTGCCAAACAAATGGGCCGCGTAAGTAGATACAATACCCTCACGAACAGTTTAGAAAAATTATACGAGCGTAATCAAACCGATGCTTATAATAATCCTGGTAGTCCGGTTACCACTAAGAACGAATTTGGTCGCCAAGTAATTCTTACTACCGATAACGGCACAAAACTTTTAATGAACAACGTTACAGGTTCCTCTCCAAAAGGAGACCTGCCATTCCTTGCAAAATTTGATTTGAATAGCAAACAAAATGAAATTATTTGGAGATGCCAAGAAGGCGTCTACGAGTACATTACTGATGTTTTGGATGCGAATAAATTGGTTTTAATAAGCAGAAAAGAATCGCAAAAAGATGCGCCTAATTTCTATTTGAAAAATTTAGTGTTAAGAATTGCTGATCGACCGCTTACTAATTTTAACAATCCTTATCCTGCATTGGAAGGCGTTACAAAACAAAAGATCTCCTATAAAAGAGCGGATGGTGTAGATCTGACTGGAGATTTGTATTTACCTAAGGGATACAACAAAGAAAAAGATGGTTTATTACCAGTATTGATGTGGGCATATCCACGTGAATTTAATAATGCAGCAGATGCAGCACAGGTTCGTGGATCACAATCACGATTCACCACCATTAGCTGGGCTTCTCCTATTTTTTATGTAACGCAGGGCTATGCAGTTTTAGATAACGCAGAGTTTCCGATTGTGGCAGCAAGTGCTGATAAAAAGCCTAATGACAATTTTGTTGCGCAATTGCAGATGAATGCCGAAGCCGCCATTAATAAACTATCCGACTTAGGTGTTGGAGATAAGAATCGAGTAGCAGTAGGCGGACATAGTTATGGTGCATTCATGACTGCAAACTTATTAGCGCATACCAATTTGTTTAAAGCGGGTATTGCTAGAAGTGGTGCTTATAACAGAACCCTCACTCCTTTCGGCTTCCAAAACGAAGACAGAACATATTGGCAGGCCCCTCAATTATATTTTGAGATGAGTCCGTTTAGCTATGCCGACAAAATCAAAACTCCTATTCTATTAATTCATGGCGATACTGATGACAATCCAGGCACATTCCCTATCAACAGTGAAAGATTATACAACGCCATCAAAGGAAACGGCGGAACAGTAAGATTTGTATTCCTACCTTATGAAGCACATAGCTATCGTGGTAAAGAAAATTTATTGCACATGCTTTGGGAACAGTATACTTGGTTGGAGAAATACGTGAAAAAATAAGGAAAAGTGAGGAGTGAGAAGTGAGAAGTGAAGAGTGGTTAATAAGTGTTTAAATTAAAAGCTCAAAATAAAAAGTGTGAAAGCAAGGAATCCCTCTTTCACACTTTTTGTTTATCCTAAACCCCTCACTCCTCATTCCTCACTCCTCACTTCTCACTTTATTTGCAGTTCCTTCCACGGCGTGGTTCCGTCTTCTGCTCTTTCAAAATTAAATTTGTCGGTTGCTGTTATTACAATTTCAGCTGTTGTATAAATTTTGCAACCTTCCATTAAATGGCCGCCGATGGTTTTTCCCGTGCTATCACTGATTGAAAGATGTATATGTGATCCGTTTATAGATAAAGTGCCTACAAGACTTACGATTTCGAAATATCCTGACCCTGTATCCCCTTTCGGTTGATTGGCAAATCGAATTTGATAGTCGGTTAAACTACCCACACAAGTATTGATCCATCCAGCTTTAATATTGTTTTGTTTCACCACATTTTCCAATCCCTTTTGAAGATCTTCTCCCGGCTTCAGGCGAAAAGCATAAATAGTTTCATGACTCGACATATTATTTTGTTTACAGGCAAATAAAAAAACAACTGATAATAATACCATCCCAATCTGACGCATAATCTACTTGATTTACATTTAAAGTTAACTATTTCAAAACAAGCCGCCTATAAGCTCCGACAAAGACCGTCCATTTTTCACTTTTATCTTTTATCTTTTACCTTCTTCCTCCATTTTTCACTTTTATCTTTTATCTTCTTCCCCTACCTTAGTCATAAATTAGAAATTTTTATGCGCATCAAATTGCTTTTAGCCATTTTATTATTTAGTACCGCTGCATTTGCCCAGGATTATTACCTTTTTGTAGGCACATATACATCTGGAAGTAGCAAGGGAATATATGTATACCATTTTAATGCAAAAACAGGATCTGCAGAATGGGTCAGTAATACAGATCATTCAGACAATCCTTCTTTCTTAGCAATATCCCAAGATGGTAGACATGTTTATGCCGTGAATGAAGTGGATAGAAATAAAGCCGGACTTGTTACATCCTATAATTTTGATCCAGCAAAGGGAGAGCTTAGTTATTTAAATCAGCAATCAAGCGGAAGTGAGAATCCTTGCCATATTTCTGTTACCAAAGACGGAAAATGGGTTGTGGTTGCCAATTATACTGGCGGCAGTTTAGCCAGTTTCCCTTTAGAAAATAATGGAGTAATTACTTCATTCACACAACATATACTTCATGAGGGAAGCAGTATCAACAAAGACAGACAAGAAAAAGCACATGTGCATTCTGTGTTTTTTAGTCCGGATGAAAAATACCTCCTAACTCCAGATCTTGGAATGGATCAAGTTAATATCTATCAATTCGATACTTATCTCAAACAGCCTTTACACAATGCAGCTCAAAAATTTATTGCTAGTGAACCAGGTAGCGGTCCACGCCATTTAGATTTTTCGCCAAATGGTAAATTCGTTTATATCATTGAAGAATTGAGTGGTACTGTTTCTGTTCACAGCTATAAAGACGGCACAACAAAATTCGTACAACGCATCGCCACACACCCTGCTGACTTTACTGGCAAACCCGGAAGTGCAGACATTCATATTTCTCAGGATGGACGATTCTTATATGCTTCCAATAGAGGTGAAGAAAATAATATTGCCATCTTTAGAATTGACCAAAATAAAGGAACCTTAACTGCAATAGGTTATGAATCTACAAAGGGCAATGGGCCACGTAATTTCAGCATTGATCCTTCAGGAAATTTTTTATTAGTAGCAAATCAACTAACTAGTACAGTAGAAATATTTAAGCGGGATAGGAACAGTGGTTTATTAAAACATACTGGTAATAGTCTCAGTATTCCCAATCCGGTTTGCTTGAAGTTTTTAGCTAAGAAGTAACATATAAAAGAAGGTCCCCCCGAGTGCTCGGGGGGACCTTCTTTTTGAAATATGATTAAACACTTTCTTTCTGAAATAATGCTGGAATCGTTTTAAGTATTAAACCGATATCATATAAGAAAGAATGGTTTTTAGCATAGTTGTTATCCAGCATCAAACGCTCTTCTTCACTCATTTCGCCCTTGCCTCTTTTTTCAACCTGCCATAATCCTGTGATTCCTGCAGGCGCCATAAATCTTAGCGCATATTTATCGGTAGTTAACTTTTCAGCTTCATACAGTGGTAATGGTCTATTACCAACAATACTCATATCACCAATCAATACATTCACTAATTGTGGTAATTCATCGATACTGGTATTGCGCAAGATCTTGCCAACTTTGGTAACACGAGGATCATCTTTGATCTTAATGAACGCTGAATTTGCAGTAGCTTTTTTAAATACAGAATATTTCTTTTCGCACCATTGGTTATTGTCTGCATACACAGGGAAACGACATTTCGATCCAGTGACCTTACATTCATCACAAAGCACAGGTGCATTGTCTTCACTGGTTTCTACAGTGCCTGCTCCGGCAGTACTATATTGGTTCAAATGTTTCAAGTCTTTTAAACGCTGATCTGCATTGACGTACATAGAGCGAAACTTGAAAAACTTAAAGATTTTATATCCCGTACCAACCCTTAATGAATAATAAAATACAGGTCCTTTAGATTCTAAACGAACAGCTAGAATAACCAATAAAAGAATGGGAGAAAGAACTAATAAAACGGAACCTGCAAATACAAGATCAAACACTCTTTTTACGAATGGTGTCTTGTAAGTTTTGAAAACATTGCGTTTTATTTGTGTATTGATTGAAGTCCAATTTTTGATACAAAAATTGATCCTTATTTCAATCGCACTTACTTTAATTGGCAATACAAAAATATCAGTTACGCCTGCTTCTAATGAAAAGCGCAACATGTTTTCTCTTGCTGATTGTGTTATAATGAAAAAAGGAACTTGAGGGAATTTTTTATTACTTAAAGCCTCTAATAATGATATGCCCGAAGCCCCCATGATCTCTGTATGAGAAATAATGGCAACAACGTTGATCGAATCAGCCTGCCATTGGGTACTCAAATCCATCCCATTAGCAAAGAATTGTAAAGAAGCTTCATTGAAATTACAAGATTCCAGAATTTGCCGGGTTTCCTCATCGGCATTTAATACTGCTATAATTGGTGCTTGCATGAGAATCGATTTAGTTAAATTTTACCCATTCTTCTCAAAATATTTTTAATCCTTGCATCTAGTTCTCTAGGATTAAAAGGCTTATTGATAAAATCATCAGCACCGGCTTCTAGGCAGCGTATCCTGGTTTCCGTATCTTCTTTCCCCGAAAGGATGATAAAAGGAACAGAACTAAAAAAACCGCTATTTCTAACTTGTTGTAATAAGCCCATTCCATCTAAGCCAGGAATATTTAAATCTGATAAAATAACATCAGGGATATTCCCACTTTGCAGGTAATTGAACCCTTCCATTCCATCGGTAAAAATGGTGACTGTAAAATTTTCGCTAAGGGTTTGATTTAAGATCGCTTGTATAAATGCATCGTCTTCAACAACCAATACAGTTGGTTTATTGGTAAGTCCATTGCTCATAGCAATTCAAGTTTAAGTTAACTGAATTAAGTCCCCTAAATGTACAAAAAAAATCGTCATAGAAACTTAGTTTTCTGATGCCCGTTTTAAGCTAATTAATTCAATTTCAAAAACCAAAACACTATTTGGAGGAATACTTTTACTTCTTGTTCTAATGGTATAGGCAAGACCAGAAGGAATGATCAATTGAATTTTTGTTCCCAACTTTGTTTGAGGTAATCCTAACTGCCATCCTTTGATCAGTCTTTTCAGTGAGAAAGTGGCTGGCTTTTCTTTTGTCTGATCAAATACAGTTCCATCTTTCAATAAATAGCCTTTATAAAATACAGTAAGCGTATCTGATAATGATACAAGATCTCCAGTACCTTCTTTCAAGATATTATAATACACCCCTGAGCGATTACCCATGGTATCAATTTGCTTATTTCTGATGGCACTAAAGATGAGCTCCTGATCAATGGTTGCTTGCAAGGCACTATCAACATTTTTGCCATAATCAATGGTTGGCTTTTTATTTGTTGCTGGTCGTGTAAAGCTATCACCCAATTTAGCAGTTGCTGGCTTAAAGCCGCCATTCCATAAATAAAACATACCCCCTTCTATTCCACCACCATAATCAATCCGATCACCTGCTTTTCCTGTAGCATCATAAGAAAACTTCGAATCCGTTAACTCAACCCATGTGCCATTTTCTCTTTGACCCCATTGATTACCGAAATACGCATATCGTTGTTGTTGTCCGTTCAGACCCACAAAATTTTCATTAAACGAATATAAGTTCCGAAGCGGTTTTCCATCTTTTGGTGCTCTAAAGGCTGCAATCAATTTCCACTTCTGTTGTTCAGGCATAAAGAAATAACCTGCATACGTGGTAGTTTGAGATGCGCTATCGGTAAGTGCAGTTACAAGCATTTTATAAGTGACCCCTGTTTTCCAAGGGTAGACCCAATGGCTATGTCCCCCTGTTCCTTCATTTCCAAAATCATCTGCAAAAACGCCATCCCCTTTTGCGATTAGTTTTACCTTATTGGAATCAGCCACTTTCGACCTACTCACTGCTTCATTCCCTGCATCCCAAACAGAAAATATCACTCTTCGCTCATTTTCGCTATTCACCTGTATTCCAAAATATCCTCTTGCAAAACCATTCGACATATAATAGCTATGAACGATGTCTGCATGTTCTGGTATGGTAATTTCGTTGTAAAATGCTACTAAACGGGTGGTATCAGAAATAGGATAACGCAAATGAACAGAAGCCGCATTTCTCCTTGCCTTTTTATTGAAATGCATATTAGCCGTTGCAGTTCCGCTCAATTCGATGGAAGCGATATCCGCAATAACCATCCCCTCTTTTTTTAGGCCTTTAATTTTAATGGTATAAAATCCACTGTCTTTAATCTGGATAGCGCCAACACGCTTTTGCTGAAATTCATTTCCCTGTGGGACATTCAATTTAAAAGACTTTCCTGCAATTTCTACTGAAATGAGCGACCCGGTTTGTACATTTTTTAAGTTCAAATCAATATTTAAAGTGCCCACATTCCTTAAATAAAAAAAATACTGGATCTCCTGCTTTAGGTCGCTCCAGTTCTGTAGCCCTTTTCCTTGCTGAAAAAGGTTTTCTTCATCATTCTCAGCCGGAACCGCATATCCGGTATTTGCCGGAATTGAATTGGCGTTCTGAGCCCAAGTGTGGTTAGAAACAACAAGAATAAATATTAAAATGAAGGCGATTCTTTGCATAAGTCTGTTTTAGGAATATCAAACTTAATAAAAACCAAGGCTAGCCATATTATTATATTTTATTAAAAGTTAATTAAACGTTTGTTTAATTCAAACAATTGTTTAATATTTGTGTATTAATCAAGGAATATGAGCGTCGATAAGAAAGAACATATTATGAATGTAGCAGTTGCCCTTTTTGCAGAAAAAGGGTTTGAGGGTACTTCTATCCGTGATCTGGCTCATGAAGCTGATGTTAACATTGCCATGATCAATTACTACTTTGGAAGTAAGGAGAATCTATTTGTGACTCTTTTAGAAGCCAAGGCACGTTTCATGCGTGAAAAAATTGATGCTGTTCAAAATGACCCATCGCTTTCTGAACTAGAGAAAATTAACCAGATCATTGACGGTTATATCAATCGTTTTTTATCCCAACCAGCTTTTCATCGGGTATTGCAGCAGGAATTACTTGTCACAAATCGCGAAATGCTGCATCAAAATGTTATCAGTCTATTTATTAAGAACACACAAGATGTAGTAGCCATTATTGAAAAGGGCGTGCGAAAAAAAGTATTCAAAAAAGTAGACCCGCAACTTCTATTTGCATCCATTATTGGAACCATCAACCAGGTAATGTTATCTAGAAACATGTGTAATATTTTAATGAACAATGATGCGCAAGCAGACCCCTATCAAAATCCAGAATTAAAAACCCGTTTAACTAAACATATCAAACAAATGGTTCAAGACCATTTATTAATTCAACCCGCATTACAAAAAAAGAAATAATGGAACAAGCACCAGAAAAAAAGAAAGGTTCACTAATCAGATTCATCGTAGTTGGTCTAGTATTATTAATTGGCGGCTATTTTGGTTATCAGAAAGTGCATTTTGCAATGACACACGAGTCGACCGATAATGCACAGATTGAAACTCAAATCACACCTGTATTACCAAGAGTTGCTGGTTTTGTAAAAACAATTGCAGTAAAGGATTATGACAGTGTGAAAGCTGGGGATCTGTTGGTTGAATTAGACGATGCCGAATTGCAACAGCAGTTGGAAGAAATGCAGGCAGATTATGCGCAAGCAGAAGTGGATATAGAAAATGCAAAAGCATCATTGAACAATGCAGTTGTTTCTTTAAAAGTAAATAAGGGAAATATTGATATCAGTACTTTAAGAAAACAAAAAGCAAATGAGGACCTGCAAAGAGATCAAAATCTTTATCGCAGCGAAGCCATCACCAAAAAACAATTGGATGATAGCAAATTTGCAGCTGAGAATGCTTCTAAACAATTAGACAATAGCCAAAATGATTTGAGCTCTGCTCAGAGTAGAATTGCAGTGCTGGATGCTAACGTGAAGAAAGCGCAAGCAGCATTGGCTGTAAAGCAATCGAGGATCAATCAAACGAAATTAAAATTGACCTACACCAAAATTTATGCACCACAAAGTGGTAAGATCGGAAAGAAAACGATCAGTGAAGGGCAGTTTGTACAAGCAGGCACTCCCCTATTTTCAATTGTCAACGATAGTACCTATTGGGTAGTTGGGAATTTCAAAGAGAATCAATTATACGCTTTGTCGACCGGCAAAAAAGTAACGATTTCAATGGATGCTTTTCCTGATCTGAAAATTACAGGAACTGTTGCTAGTATGAGTGAAGCAACTGGTGCCAAATTTGCTTTATTACCACCGGATAATGCTAGTGGAAACTTTGTAAAAGTTACACAACGTGTCCCAGTAAAAGTTTGGATCGACGATGTTGCAAAATATAAAAAAGAACTTCGTGCTGGCCTTAGTGTGAGCATAACTGCAGATAATAAATAGAATCTATGGCAACCCCAAAAGGATTTGCACAAGCAATTATTGTAATTACAACAATATCTGCAGCAGTAATGGAATTGGTTGACACTTCCATTATTAATGTAGCGTTGAACGACATGAGTGGTAGCCTTGGTGTTAATATCGAGGACATCAGTTGGGTCATTACAGCTTATGCCATTGCAAACGTGATCATCATTCCTCTTACAGGATTTCTAGCCGAATATTTTGGTCGGAAGAACTACTATATCGTGTCGATGATCATTTTCACGTTGGCATCCTATATGTGCGGACAATCTACCAGTCTCGTTGAAATCATTATCTGGCGCTTTATACAAGGGATCGGTGGCGGTGCTTTACTGTCAACATCTCAATCCATATTATTTGATGCGTTTGAACCAAAAGACCGAGGTAAAGCAGCAGGGTTATTTGGGATGGGAATTGTATTAGGTCCCACTTTAGGTCCAACCCTCGGGGGCTACCTGATGGAACACTTTAGTTGGCCCTTAATATTCTTAGTGAATATTCCAATCGGAATTGTTGCTACTACACTTTCCTTTATTTATATCGATAAAAAAGATGGTGAAGGAAAAAATAAATCCAATATCAAGATCGATTACATGGGAATTGGGTTACTAATGGCTGGTATTAGTTGTTTGCAATATGTATTAGAAAGGGGTGAAACAGAGGAATGGTTTAGTAGTGTTTCGATACGTGTATGTTCCTTAGTTGCAGCAATTAGTTTAGGCCTATTTGTTTTACAAGAACTAAAAGTAAAACAGCCCGCAGTTAATATTCGATTACTATCCAATAGAAATTTAAGCGTCACCACCATCTTTACATTTGTTGCAGGTTTTGGATTATTTACTTCGGTATTCGTTTATCCTGTACTAGCACAAAGAGTATTGGGATTTACTCCCTATGAAACAGGTTTGGCACTTCTAGCACCCACATTATTTGGTGTAATTGTGATGCCCATTATGGGAATCCTACTAAGCAAAGGTGTGCCCCCACTTCCTTTTATTGCTGTGGGTTTTTCCTTATTCGTGGTATACGCTTTTATGAATTCAAGAGTAAGCTTGGATATTGGTAGAGGCGATCTTTTCTGGCTCTTTGTAATTCGATCATTAGGTATTGCCATGAGTCAGTTACCATTGATCAACCAAGCTGTAGCAGGTTTACATCCAAAAGATTATGCCACTGGAATTGGATTAAATAATATGGTTAGGCAATTAGGCGGCGCATTTGGAATTGCAATGGCCAATAATTATATCGCCCGACAATATGCGCAACACCGTTCTGATCTGGTAAGTGGTATGCAGAATGGGGCTGCAACAGTGAACGGAATAGCACAAAATATCATCAGCAAAACTGGTGATGCAGCTAGCACTGCGAATGCCAAAGCATTGACCATCATTAACGGTTCAGTTGAACGTCAATCTTATTACTTAGCATACTTGGATACATTTAGGCTGATTGGTATTTTCTTTTTGTTGGTACTTCCTTTACTCATTTTTTTAAGGGTTAAGAAAAAAACACCAGAAGAATTGGCCATGGCAATGAAAGCCGCATCAGAAGCACATTAATCATAAAAAGAACTTAGTATTTATAAATTACACGTCATGAAAAAAATATTTCTTTCCGCAGTCAGCTTTGTAATTTTTGTTTTGCAAATACAAGCACAGGTTCAAGTGAATAAGGATTTGAAAAATTTGATCAATCATTCATTTGGCTATTTTCCCAAATTGAAGGAAGCCGCAAATTCTGTTATTACAGCCGAAGATAAAATCGCACTAACGCAAACTGCATCAAACCCTACCATTGGTGCACAAGCCGGATATCTATATATGGCGCCAGTTTCGAAAGTCACGTTCCCAGGATCAACAGAAACTTTCAAATTTGTTCCCAATCATAATTACACAACTTCAGTTAATGCGAATTATGTACTTGCAGATTTTGGTAGAATTAAAGCCAATGTAGAAAGAGCGAAAGTTGATTTAGAATTTGCAAAAGATAATATCGAATTAATTAAATCGCAATTAGCAAATCAGGTTGCAACCATTTACTATAACATGGTTTATTTACAAAAAGCCATTAGCATTCAAGACAGTGTATTGAATTTTCTTACTGAAAATAAAAAGATCGTACAATCGAAATTAAACGACGGAGAAGCATTAAAGATTGATCTTCTAAATATCCAAGCCAATATCGACAACGAAGAAAACAGAAAAGTAGATTTAAAAAATAGCTTGCAAAAACAGCTCAATCTTTTGAACTATACAACGGGCACTAATGCACCTGCAGGAAATAGTTTTGATTTTGGTATAGCAACTGTAAATAGTCAGACTGCACTTGATTCTTCTGTTATCAATAACCTAGATTTTAAAATTGCCAAAGACAAGATCAATCAGGCAAATGGTGATATCAATATTGCCAAATTATTAGATAAGCCTAGTATTACCATGAATGGTGGAGTAGGATTTAAAAATGGTTATATCCCAGACATCTATAATGTTCAGTTCAATGGACTAGCAGGTATTACTTTAAATATTCCATTATATTCTGGAGGCAGAACTAAACAGCAAGTGAAATTGCAAGAGCATTTAGTACAACAGCAACAATTAGCATTGGAATCTTTAAACGCCAATTATAAAAAGGATATCGCTCAGGCAATGACAGATATTCAAACCAATATCGAGCGCATTGGAAATACACAATCTCAAATTGATCAAGCAAAATATGCACAACAATTAGCAGCAATACGTTTTAAAAATGGGGTTGGAACAAATTTAGAATTAACCAATGCCAGCACCAATGTTCAACGGGCTGAATTTAGTAAACTGCAATACCAATATCAATTGTGTATCTCTAAGTTGGAACTTGCTCGTTTAATGGGCTATCAATATTGGTAAAAATTATTGGACATCAAACCAAATGGGTGTAGTATCATCTGGCACTGCATTATAATTAATAAATAACTCTTCTCCTGCAGCAATTTGGTGCAGGGTTTTGATGGTCATTAATTCATTTTCAAAATCCATTTCATAATAGCAATTGGATTGATAGGAATGATTGTAAATAGAAATATATCCCATTCCCAATGCACCCATTTCATAGGCTTCTCCCCATTCAAATATATAATTGAACAACACTGTTTCTTCGGCTTTTGTACGGTCGTCTTTCGACAAAACTAATACAGGGGAAATCTCAATAATTGTTTCCGCCGCTATTGGTTCTGTAGCAAAAACACCTCGACCCCGTTGAAGGGAAGGTGCCACAACTAAGATGGGTAATATCATAACTAAATATTATTACAAAGTTAGCACAAACTGTTATAGTAAATTTCCCTACAAGACTCCAAAAACCTAAATTGCAGCCATGTCGCTAGAAATAGAACAATTAAATATGGCTGAGCAGTTTGAACAACTGATTGCAACAGAAGACAAATTGGCCATTCGGGAATTCCTGAATGATCAAAACATTTCTGATGTAGCAGAATTGATCAATGCTTATCCGGATTATGAAGCACAAATTATTGCCAATATGGCTATTAACCGTGCTTCTAGTGTATTTAAAATCCTTGATATCTCTCAACAAAAAGATATCATCAAAGAATTACCAACGGCAAAAACGGCAGAATTACTCAATGATTTGCCAGCGGATGATCGTACCGACTTTTTAGAGGAATTACCCAAAGCCGTGATTCGTGATCTGATCAAATTATTGGAACCTGATGAAAGAAAAATCACCCTTTCGTTATTAGGATATCCAGAAGATAGTGTGGGTCGTTTGATGACTCCAGATTATGTGTATGTATATGCGCATAATACAGTAGCTGATGTATTTGCTACGATCCGAAAATATGCAAAGAGTAGTGAAACCATTGATGTGATCTATATCATCAACGAAAAAGGTGAATTGGTGGATGATATCAGAATAAGAGATGTCATTTTAGCAACACCTGATAAGTTGATATCTGAAATTGTTGATGGAAGAGTAGTTTCTTTAAAAGCCAACGATGATCAGGAGCATGCAAGTCAGGTTTTTAAAATGAATAACCGAGTTGCCTTACCAGTTGTGGATGATAATGATATCCTTTTAGGCATTGTTACCATCGATGACATGTTATGGGTAGCAAATGAAGAGTTCAGTGAAGACATGCAAAAGATCGGAGGTACCGAAGCATTGAATGAGCCCTATTTGGATATTCCACTTTTAAAATTATTTCGCAAACGTATCGGTTGGTTGGTTGTTTTATTTTTAGGTGAAATGCTTACGGCAACAGCCATGGGTTATTTCGAAGACGAAATTGCAAAGGCCGTAGTTTTGGCCCTATTTGTTCCCCTAATTATTTCCTCAGGAGGTAATAGTGGATCTCAGGCTTCTACCCTTATCATTCAGGCAATGGCAGTTGGAGAGATCACACTAGCCGATTGGTGGCGTGTATTGAGAAGAGAACTAACTAGTGGATTATTGTTGGGCTCTGTGCTTGGTTTTATAGGCTTTATCAGGGTAAGTGTTTGGCATAGCTTTCTTCCAAATTTATACGGTAAACACTGGTTGGAAATTGCTTCCACCGTAGGTTTTAGCTTAGTGGGCGTTGTTTTATGGGGCACACTGAGTGGCTCGATGTTACCAATTGCATTGAAGAAATTGGGAGCCGATCCAGCCGTTTCTTCTGCTCCATTTGTAGCAACCTTGGTTGATGTAACTGGATTAGTAATTTATTTTAGTGTGGCACTTTTATTTCTGAAAGGGATTTTGCTTTAAAAAAAATCGGAACTTCCTGTAAATTCTATACACTCGCATATGAATCGATTTCTAAAATATAGCATCCGCATTATTGCAATCATCCTGTTGGTGTTTGTAATTACAGCCATTTCTTATTATCAGAAAGATATTCCTGTTGATACCCTAATCAAAAAATACGGTAGTACAGATTCAAGGTTCATGCCATTAATGGGCATGAATGTGCATTACCGCGACGAAGGAAATCAATTAGATAGTACACCTATCCTCTTGATTCATGGCACAGCTTCTTCTCTTTTTACTTGGGATAGTTCAGTTCTTATTTTAAAAGAAAATCACCGGGTCATTCGTTTTGACCTTCCTGCCTTTGCGCTAACAGGACCCAATCCAGAAAAGGATTACAGCATGGAATACTATAACCATTTTGTAGATTCTTTTTTAATCAAATTGAATATCCATCAATGTATTCTTGTAGGAAATTCTTTGGGTGGAACTATTGCCTGGCGATATAGTTTATTACATCCAGAAAAAGTAGCAAAATTGGTTTTGGTTGATGCTGGTGGTATGTTACCAGCTATGCCACCAAAAGGTTCTACCGGTTTTAAAATTGCACAAATGCCTGTCTTTAGTAGCATTGTAAAATACATTACTCCTAAAATTTTGGTGATCAAAAGTTTGCGTGAAACTTATGGAGATCCTTCAAAAGTGAAAGATTGGCAAGGGAGTCTATATTTTGATATGCTTCTCAGAGAAGGTAATCGTGAGGCCTTAGTTGACCGATTAAAATTTAATTTCTTATTGGATGAAACAGCAAAGATCATGCAAATTAAAACCCCAACTTTGATTGTATGGGGAGATAAGGATCAATTAATCCCAGTTGAAAATGCTTATCGATTCAATAAAGTAATTGCAAATAGTGAACTAGAAGTAATGAAGGGCATTGGTCATATTCCAATGGAAGAATCCCCTACGGAATTTGCAAACAGAGTGCGTATGTTTATTGATAAAAAATAAACATACACACACTATAAAATGCAATTATTTTCCTAAAAAAGATTTAACTGATTGATGTAAGCCTTTGCTGAGTGGCACTACAGGCAAACGTAAAAAGTTTTCGATCAAACCCATTTCTGTCATAAACGCCTTCACACCAGCAGGATTATTTTCTGCAAACATTAATTCATATGCCTGAATTAATTGGTCATTGATTTGTTTTGCAGCACCAAAGTCCCCATTTAAACAAGCGCGAACCATATCGGAAAATTCTTTCGGATAAGCATTTCCTGCAACACTGATCACACCATCCATGCCACAAGCTAGTTGAGGCAATGCTAACGCATCATCGCCACTCACAATTAAAAAATCACTCGGGCGATCACGCAATAAAATCATACACTGCGCCATATCACCACCCGCTTCTTTGAGTCCAACAATATTAGGAACATCATTTGCCAAACGTAATATGGTGTCAGCGCTCACATTTCTTCCTGTACGTCCGGGTACATTATACAATATCACTGGTTTAGGTGAAGCTTCCGCAAGTGCTTTATAATGATAATAAATACCTTCTTGAGAAGGTTTATTATAATAAGGTGAAGCGCTTAAAACTGCGGCAGCTCTATCCAAAGGAATTTGTTGCAGATCTTTTATCAGCTCATGTGTATTATTACCGCCAATACCCACTACAACAGGAACCCTTCCAGCCACTTTATCAAAAGTGTGATTGACGATATCAATCTTTTCTTGTTTATCCAATACGGGAGTTTCACCAGTTGTACCTAGTGTAACAATATATTCTACACCACCATGGATCAGTGATTCAATCACTTTATCCAATGCAGGAAAATCAATTTCAAAATTAGATTTGAAAGGGGTAACTACGGCAACACCAGTACCGCGGAGGGTTTTGCGTAAAGTAGACATGTTAGTATTGTTTATGATCCAATCACTTAAAAAGCGATTATCGATTTATGAATTGGCAACTTCAGATTCTTCTTCTTCTTCTTCGAATTCTTCCCAGAAGCCCATCTTACCATATTTGGCAATTCTTTCATTGATGCGTTCTTCAGGTGTTTTTGTTTTTAAATCTGCTAATACTTTAATAATACAAGATTTCAGGATTTCAGCAGCAGCTGCATAATCCCAATGAGCACCCCCATCTGGTTCATGTACAATTTCATCCACTAACCCAAATCCCTTCATATCATTAGCAGTTAATTTCAACTGTTCAGCAGCCACTTCTTTTTTGTCCCAACTACGCCAGAGAATAGAGCTACAACTTTCTGGAGAAATAACAGTGTACCATGTGTTCTCCATCATTAAAGTTTTATCTCCAACTCCAATACCCAGCGCCCCACCACTTGCACCTTCACCAATGATCACAATTACAATGGGCACTTTTAAGCGGATCATCTCGTAGATGTTACGAGCAATGGCTTCGCCTTGTCCGCGTTCTTCTGCTTCCAAACCTGGATAAGCACCTGGAGTATCGATCAAACAAATCACAGGCTTATTAAATTTTTCAGCAAGGCGCATCAAACGAAGTGCTTTACGATAACCTTCTGGATTAGCCATACCAAAATTGCGCATCTGACGCGTTTTGGTATTGATGCCTTTCTGCTGACCAATGATCATCACAGTCTCACCATCCAATTCAGCAAAGCCACCAACCATTGCTTTATCATCTTTGACATTCCTATCTCCATGAAGCTCCAGGAAATTGGTGGTCATATTATTGATGTATTTAACGGTATACGGACGATCAGGATGACGGCTCAATTGCACCCTTTGCCAAGGTGTTAACGAAGCAGTAATTTCTTTTCTCTTTTCGATGATGGAAGCGTCCAATTGATCGATAGTAGAACTATAATCGATCTTAGGATTCTTCTCTGCCAATTTCTTGGTGTCATCTATTTGCTCATACAAATCCTTGATGGGCTTCTCAAAATCTAAGAATTGTCTATTTGGGTATTGAGGCATAATTTGAGTTTCAGACAGTAAAAATAAGGTTTGAATTTTTTTTTTGAAAAGATTTGTTTTTAAGATGCCTTTCCCCTTATCTTTGCCATCCGAAAAACGGTACCCTTGGTACAATTTTGAGGAAACGGATCGGTAGTTCAGTTGGTTAGAATGCCGCCCTGTCACGGCGGAGGTCGCGGGTTCGAGTCCCGTCCGGTCCGC
>JAPLEO010000023.1 GCA_026391125.1 Bacteroidota bacterium | reverse complement strand
GTTATTTAAGTGAATTGCAATTGGCAAGTGATGAAATGACACCAGAAAACAGTGCCAAAGCTCGTTTTGCTACTTGGGCAATAAAGCTATTGGGTTTTATAGAGTGGGTAGAGAAAAAAAGTTACAAAATTGTATAATCTTTCTTAAATTGAGTAAAATTATTAAACATGAATTCAGATTTGAACGTTTCTGAAAACGCTAGTGAAAATCTTACAAAATTGATAAAAAAAGAATGGGCAATGCCTGAATTATTGATTTTTTCTAAAGAATCGATTAATGGAGGAATTGCTGCCGGAAATGAAGGAACTGGTCCCTCAACTGCTTCTTAGATTCCTTTTGTATTTGTGATATTGACACACGATCATTGATTGTAATCATACATCTTCATTACCTTGTGATGTGTATTAATAATTGTTGTTACTTGATTTTCTGTCAATTCATCTTTCCAGTTATTTATTTTTCCTTTTCTATAAAATAATGGAACAGAAGTCAAAGGTTTTTCAATAAACCCAATTTTCTTTTCCTGTGACTGCAGAGCACTAAAGCTACTTGCATCAATAGCTAGTTGTATTTGTATATCATTATATTCAAGCCATCCTATTTTGGAAAGAATTCCTTTAAATGTGTCAAAGGGATTTGTAACCATATCTTCGTATCTAACTACATGCACCGGAAATCTAGGTATGGTAGTCCAAGTTTCCACATGAAAACTCCAATCTGATAAGTATTGTCTAATTTGCTTACTTGTATTTAAATTTGCCTTTTGTGGTGAAAAACATGCATCTTTTTTACACATAAAATTTACTGCCTTATCTAAGCTTGAATTTAAATGATTTGCAAGAGAACCTGCAATATCTAAGGGGTTACGAATAAAATATATTGCGCAAAAACTGACATTTTCAGGAATAATTGGATCTTCTAATTGGTTACAAATGAATGCATCGTGTACCTTAATGAATATCTGTTCCTTTTTATCTAAAGCTAGTTCTCTATATATATCTGGTAAAACTATCTTTGCTTCATCATCGTATAAATAGCTAGAATCAATATCAGTATAGTTATCAAAAATGGTTCTAGAAGAGAAGATTCCATTTGTTTTTAAGTCATTAATATTAACGATGCCATTATTTAATAATGCTGTAATAAATACCCTAAACCAGGTATTGCCACTTTTGGGATATGAAGCAAGCCAAATTATCTTTTTTAAACTAGTCATTTAAACAAAACAATTTTCAATTTTAGCAATCATTGTATCTATAGTATTTTCAGATTCAGGTCTGTTACATTTATATACTGGAAGTCCATTAATTAGTAGTGCAATTTGTTTAAAGTGTAATTTTCTTTTTTTCATCATAATCATTTGTAATTGTCTGTAGGAATTTTTTTCAACAATATCAAAAGCTTCCAAAGCAGTTAGTTGGTTGATTTGTACATCCAATGAATTTGTGTGGCTATTATCCAAGACAAAAAGTTGCAGAACATTTTGTGGAACAGTTATAAATTGGTTATGAAAGTAATGAGCATACTTGGGTAAGTGATCACGAATACGTTTTTTTTCTCCCCAATCACTTATGCCTATTTTTGTAAAACTATCTTCCCATAATTTAATCATTGGATAGCTTGGTATCACTTTTATTGAATTATCTAATTGTGGTTGTAAAACACAAACGTCATCTGTAAATACTTGATAACCTTTTTGTTGTAATGCAGTTATTAATGTTGATTTTCCGGCTCCACTATTTCCACAAAATAATATAACACCATGCTTAAAGAAAACACCAGATGCATGTAATAAGATTGAATTTCGTTGATATAAAATAGCAGAAAAGGCATTGCTCAATGCAAACAATCGGAGGCTATTTTCATCACTGCCCTGCAAAGGTTCAATAACTATCTGATTTCCATTCGCGGCATAATAATTAGCTATATTAAGAAGATGTAATAAATATTGATTCGGACTCATGGAAACAGATACTTTGTGCAAAACATCGTCCCCTTCTATACTTTTTGGGGTTTTTCCAATATGTACAGTTACTTCTGCCTTTTCAAATTGATAGGGTAATAACTCAGGAAAT